>JAYVPE010000111.1:0-9373 GCA_043757575.1 Pirellula sp. | reverse complement strand
GGCGGTTCTGAAATGAGTGACAAAGATCGCAAACGGAATGTGTTGAAACGCAGATTGCGACTGACTTGCGTTGCTTTCTTGTCCGGCGCGGTCTGTCTGTCTTCCGGTTGCAATCGAGCTCACTACCGAAACCGGGCGGATCAAGAAGTCACGAAGGTCATCAATGAAAAGATCGCGGATGCGTGCGCGCCAGCCATACCGGGTATTCAGATGGACCGAGCATCGCGAATGTTCGATCCATTTAATCCCGACCGACCACCGATGCCGGAAGACGACAATACTGCTCACCAATACATGAAGGTTATCAATGGCAAAAAAGGTTATCCGCTATGGGATGTGAATGGCAAAACCAACACGGCGGAGAATCCAATTTGGTGGCAGTACCTACCGTTGGACGCACGAGGTGTCCTAGTACTGGATGCCGATGCGGCCGTCAGGACGGCGGTGCTACACAACACCGTCTATCAATCCGAGATCGAGACTCTATATCTTTCCGCGCTCGATGTTAGTTCAGAAAGGTTTTTTCTGGGAAACCAATTGTTTGCTGGCTATAGCGCATCCTACGCGGCCGATGGATCGCTAAGACGCGGTGGAGGCGGATCGAGTCGCTCGACTCTTAACACGGGACTATTTTCTCGTGGACCTCGTGGTGTGGCGTTGCAACGTCAGTTTACCAACGGTGCTACCCTAGTCGCCGGATTTGCCAACTCTATTACTTGGCAACTGGCCGGACCTGATACACAAACTGCCACGACTGTCTTTGATATCACTTTGTTACAACCTCTGCTTCGGGGCGCTGGCCGCGACGTAATCATGGAGCGATTGACCTTGGCGGAAAGAACTCTCCTCTACAACGTGCGAGCATTTGAACGATACCGGACTGGTTTCTATACGACTGTGACCGTTGGGCGAGCCGCAGAACCTGGTCCTACGCGTCGAGGCGGCCTGTTTGGCGGAGCAGGTTTGCAAGGTTTTACGGGCCTTGGCGGTGGTTTCGGTACCGTCGGAACGGTCCAGAACAATAACGCGGGTGGATTTGGTGGCGGTGGTGCAGTGCCAACTGTTGGCGGATTCTTAGGCCTCGTGCAGAATCAACTGCAAATCAGCAACGCGGTAGAAAACGTTGCGAGGCAGCGAGAGAATCTTGCACGATTCGAAGACACTCTTAGAGAGCAACTGCTGATCATCCCTGCGAGCCAAGACGTCATTCCAAGCCAGCAGCTTCAAGTAGCGCAAGCTCGTCAATCGTTGATTTCGTCGCAAGCCAATTTATTGCAACTGCGGTTCAACTATGAGCAGTCAATGGACAACTTTAAAGGCACGTTGGGCTTGCCACCCTACGTGTGCATTGAAATCAAGGATCCTATCCTGGACCAGTTCAATTTGCTTAGTTCAGAGCTGAAAGTACGAAGAGATCAGGTTGCCGAGTTGCGCAATTCAATCGGCGATAGCAATGGAAAGCTGCTAGAGCTAAGTCCCATTCAAATTGAAAAAGGAACCGGGACCAAGTATCGCGCTTTGAAATGGAGCCAAGATACCGCTGCCGCAGTTAGCGAAATTCGAGGTCGAATCGACAATATAGAATCCATTCGCCGCACACTCTTAGATCGAGATATCGCGCAAATTCGCCAAGATATCGAAAAGCTTCGGAACGTCTCCGGTGCCCGAGAAGCAGAGTTGGCTCGGCTGCGAGAAATTTATCAACAGGAACGATCGACTGTATGCAATCTATTGCCCACGGAGTCGCTAGATATTGCGCTCCTCGATTCAGGAGAAATAAAGCTGTTACCTGAGATCCTGACCGACGATGTCGATAGACTGGAAAAGCGCTTTCAAAATCGCGAAACGAAAATCAAAAAACTGGATTCCGATCTTGCGCAGTTGTTAACCAAGAGAGACGAGAACGACGAACGGAAACTCTTTGAGACACTTCGCGATCAGGCACTTCTTCCAAGTCAGAGTATCCTTGCAGAGTTTGCGGAAGACGTTTTGGCACTCCAAGTATTGCAGGCTCGGGCAAGAATCGAAAGCGTCGTTCTGCCGCCTGTAGACCTTATGCCGGAAGAGGCGGTTGAGATCGCAAGAACCAATCGCTTGGACTGGATGAATACCCGAGCTGGCCTCGTGGATACATGGCGAGCCATCGAAGTGGTTGCGGACAACCTAGAGAGCAGCCTGGATGTGGTGTTTTCCGGCGACCTGACCAACGCAACTGACAATCCGCTGTCGCTTCGTGGAAAAGCGGGACGATTAAGGACCAGCTTGCAATGGGACTCTCCACTTACACGCATGCAGGAACGAAATCAGTACCGTCAAGTTCTGATTGAGTACCAACAGGCCAAGCGAACTTACTACCGTTTTGAAGACACTGTGTGGCAAACTCTCCGATCCGAACTGCGAAACATTCGGTACAATCAATATAACTTTGAATTGCAACGTTACGCAGTCCGAATTGCAGCACAACAAATCATCATTAACGAGGACTTACGGCAAATCCGTGAAAGCTTGGGCCTAGCTTCCGGACCAACGGCAGCTCGCGACAGTGTTTCCGCATTGGCAGACTTGCTTACTGCACAGAACACATTCCTTGGTGTTTGGGTTTTCTACGAAGCACAACGCAGAAATTTAGACCAAGACTTAGGTACGATTCGAGTCGACGAGAACAATATTTGGGTTGATCCAGGTTCTATCACATCCCAAGCCTTCGGTTTCGGTGGTGGAGCAATAAACGACTCGATGAACTCACACATGCCCTGGAATGAAGGGACTCAACCGCTGGAGGTGGTGCCACCAGTAATGATGGATACAACTACCCTCCCGAACCAATCCAAACCTGGAATCATAGCAAAAGCGGTGACGCCGCCGAGACTCTAATCAACGCGACAGCATTTCGAAGGATCATCCATGGAAACCTTAGATCAAGACGATGACCTATCGTCCTTGCTACCCTTCGGGACCGAACACTTTATGCGACGAGCCATCGAACTTGCTCAACAGGCTGCTACGGAGGACGAAGTTCCGGTCGGTGCAATTATTGTTCATAAGCATCAGATCATTGCAGCCGCCTATAACCAGCGGGAGAATTTGGCGGACCCAACAGCACACGCAGAAATGATCGCCATCACGCAAGCTGCATCGCAACTAAAATCTTGGCGGTTAATCGATTGCGAATTGTATGTAACACTCGAACCATGTCCGATGTGCGCTGGTGCGATTTTACAATCAAGAATTCCTCGTGTTTTTTATGGCGCCATCGACCGCAAGGCGGGTGCAGTCGAGTCGTTATACCAACTCTTGTCCGATCCCCGACTCAATCACCAATGCCAAGTTCTGGGCGGTGTGTTGGCCCTTGAATGCGGTCGAGTGCTTACGGATTTTTTCGAGGAGAAGCGGCGGCAAGGAAAGAAATAGCCTTTACGTTGTATACTCTGAATTGAACCGAACATACTCTGTGTTTAAATCCGTTGTCCAGTGAGTTGCAACACCGGGGCCCAAACCAATTTGAAGATCGATCTCCGTCAGTTTGCTGGCCCTGATCGATTGACTCACCTTGGGAGCATCAAATTCCAGTGGCTCACCTCGTTCAAAGAGAGGGATGCCATTGATCTTTAAAGCTGTGTGGTCTGGGCGAATGGGTACGCCTGCATAGCCCGCTGCGGACACGATACGGCCCCAATTCGGATCGCCTCCGGTAATCGCTGTCTTAACTAGATTGCTCAATGCAACACTTCGGGCAACCGCATTCGCATCTGCATCGGTGTTCGCACCATCGATTCGAATCTCGAGGAGGTGTGTAGCTCCCTCGCCATCCTCTGGAATCTTTTTGGCCAGTTCAATCGCCATCTCATTTAGCTGTTTGGCAAATTCGATTTCGTTCCAGCCATGCAGTGCTGGGATTTCGCAAGTTGGCTGCGAAGCGAGCATCACGAGCGTGTCGTTGGTACTCATGTGTCCCTCGACACTAATGCAGTTGAACGATTTGTTGGCGGCGGACTGAAGTAGACGCTGTGCCTGCGTAGGTTCGAGCGGTGCATCCGTAATGATGATCGCGAGCATGGTCGCCATCTTGGGACCAATCATCCCTGCCCCCTTGCACATACCAACGATATTCGTCTCCTTTCCGTCGAGAATAAATCGACGCTCCGTTGTCTTCCTCGCGATATCCGTCGTTAAGATTCCATCGCATGCATTCAAGAACGCTTGCTCGGTCGAAGCCAGTTCGTTTGCCGCTGCTGAGATGCCTTCTTTGATTTTTTCCATGGGTAAAAAACGCCCGATGATGCCAGTGCTCATAACGACAAACTGCTCCGCAGTCAGCATGCCGGATGGATCGATAGCTTCAGCGGCATGCTTTGTCATTTCGACAGCATCCTGAAGACCGCGAGTTCCCGTGCAGGCGTTCGCGTTACCACTGTTAACCACAATGCCACGAATTGTGTTCGAGGGGGTTCGGTTCCGTGACACCACCACGGGTGCAGCCACAATTTGATTGGTCGTGTACACACCTGCGGCAACGCACGGAGTATCCGAAACGATAAGCGTTACATCGCGAGCCCCCACGCGACTCTTGATTCCGCCGACGACGCCAGCAAAACGAAATCCTACGGGAAGATGCATGATGATGGACTCCAAATAGGGACAGAGCACTAAGCGATAAGGTCAGCGATGTAGAAGCTTCCATACGTATGCACTCGATCCAATTGATGTAAACAATTGGAAAGTTCGTTGTTGAAACTCAAGAGTTCAGGCAGTTTCACCGATCGACCATTTTTTTTAACGGTGACGTCGTTCATGAAATCAGTCCTCAAACCACCGGACCGCCACAGGACGCGCGACTTGGGCGCCGCTCGACGTAGGATGGATTGCCATTCGGATTCAAGAAGCGGGAAATAGTGATCGCTCAACCAATCCATGTGGTCCAGCAAAACAAACCGAGAAATCTGCCCGTCGTGCTTTTCGAGAAATCCTTGGACGGAGTCGGTGTTGACAGTTAGATTGTCGATCAATCCCTCTCGAAGCTTTTCGTAATTGGTCTGTTTCACATATTCGGGACAGCAAGTAGGCGTGTAGCTGCCAGTAATATACACTCGCCAAAAATAGTTGTCCTGAATCGGAATCTTGGAAAATACAGCATCCAACGAATCCTCAACGAACTTCACAATTCCGCCTGGATACTGCTCATCAATCTGTTTGCGTTGAGCCTTGGGGACACCAAGCATGCTGAGAGTCGTGTCGCGATTCAATGCAAACCGGATAGTTTTGGACCAGATCTTGCCTCGCGTTCTTGAGTAGATTTCTTGCTGTTCTGCCAGCGATGGGGCATCCAAGATCTCCTGAACTTCTTTGCGGCATCGAGCAATCCGATTGATATAGATTCCAATCATCCGGGCGAATGCCCCGGACGTTCCTCGAAAGTAAAACGATTTAGCTGAGTTGTCAAAAAATCGAATCCATCGATCCCAATATTTCCGACTCGCTGGAGAAAGCGATTTTCTTAAATGCGAAGCGTAGACCGATTCCGCATTCGGCAAGTAACCTTGGCCAAACATTTGAAAGAAGCGCTCGTAGTCAAGGTTTCGGATCGCCGACAATTTGAGTTCAAGTAAAGCATTCTGACGCGGATTCATATCAACTGCATAGACATGTCCAGCACCAGCCAACAAATAATCGAGTGCGTTGCAGCCTGCCGAGGTGATAACCAAGACACGATCTTGAGAGGTCAGCTCAAGCGCTTGCCGGTCCAACCGAGGATCTTCCCAACAGGTGTTATAGACAAGGTTATTTCCATGGACAAACTTGAATACTCGTCCGCTAACCCATTCGCTTATTGCCATCTACTCGTTACTTACTTGGGTTTTTTATTGTTTGGAGCTGCAGGATTGTTTGGAAATGCTGGATTGATTGGAGCTACTGGATCGGGGCCACCGGGGATCTTGCCACCAGGTGCTGCAGCGTTCGGCATAGGCGTTACTGGCTTCTTGACGCCAGCGTTGGATTCCCGAACCTGACCACCGCTGACAAAGATCATTTGTCCGCCTTGAGGACTGCCAGAGGAATTTTCTAGGGTACTGTTCCATGGTGCCGTATAAGCCGCAAAATAGCCTGAACGCGTGTCGACGACATATATCAACGATTGTGCCAGCTTAACGTTTCCGCCAAGACGAGCTGCTGCGGTTCCGCCGCTGACTAGAAGATATTCTGGGTTCTTGCTTTGTCCCAACTGCGGTATCACATTGGTCATGAACATCCCCCCAAAAGCCGCTTGCCTAGGATAGTACACCCATCCTCGAAGGTCGCCTGTTAGGTAATCCAACGTAAAGAACCCTTCCGCATCGTCTCCGACCATCGCTGTGCATGCGGCCATGTTGGTTCCACCATGCGTTGCAGTAGCAGAAAGAAACTCGGGTGGGACTCGATCCCTAGGTATGCCGTTCCAAGTTGAATGCTCGACGAGGTCGCTTGTGGTCTGTCGCCCGATCCAGAACGCCGCCGCCAACAGGATTGTCAATACGATTCCGCATAGCAATCCACCTATGACGTAGGTAGTTTTGCAGCAGTTGGACTTGGGGCCATCAACAATTTCTAATTGTGAATTTTCCAGTGCCATTTTCAAATTCCTTTAGCGAAAGAATCTTCAACTGAGTGGAACGGGGGACAGCCTCCCGGTACTTCCATTTAAGTGTAGCGTATTGATTTCGTAGTAAAAACTTTAGGCCCACAAAATCGTGGTTTCTTTATTCAAAACCCGGGCAATGGTGTCATCGACTAACCATTTACTTTCCCAGCGAGTTTTGCAGCTTGCTCCCTCTTTACAAACCACATCAGGATCGGAGAAGCAATGAAAATCGAACTATAGGTGCCGAAAACGATTCCAATAAAGAGACAGTACGCAAAACCGTGGATGCCTTCACCACCATAAATGTACATCAGCAATATCGCAAAGATGGTAGTCGAGGATGTTAGCAAAGTCCGGCTCAATGTTTGAGTCACACTCGCATTAATCATTTGATCTGTCAGGTTTTGGCTTTTACCCTTCACCTCGCGAATTCGGTCAAACACCACGATGGTGTCGTTGAGGGAGTAGCCTATGATCGTCAAAAAACCTGCGATGGTGGTTAGTGAAACCTTGAAGTCCTCGATGAGTAGGAATCCGAACGGTTGAAAGAGCCAATGGCTAGCTGCAATAAAGGCGAGCGTGATCAACACGTCGTGGAAGATTGCGATTACCGCTGCGACACCATAAGCCAATCGCTGGAATCGGAACCATATGTAAGCCACGATAAATACCATGCTGAGTAACAGGCCAGCGATGGCTCGCCGTTGCATTTCGCCCGCAACCCGAGACTCGATTTTGCTAACGGATTCCCAAACCGGTTGTGATCGCAAAGTCTCTTTCATCTTTCCGACAACTGCATTCGCAGTCGGCGCATCCATTGGCAGAGTAACTTTCCAATTAGGATATCCAATCAAGGATTCCGGAGTCCAACCGGTTGCGTCCTTTGGCGTTTTTTCAATTTGGGAAGTGACCAACGTTTTTTGTATCGACTGGGCGGCTGCAATCAGTGCCTCGGAGACTTGCAAAGAATTCATTCTCGCCGTTCCGCCTTTGCCACTTTTGAACTGAAGGTCGAAAGATGTTTTGAGAATAGCTTCATCCTCCGCAGATGTAACTGGAATTGCGGGGGCCGATGTGCCAGAGGGTTCTGCTTTCACCTCAGCATTTGTTTTCACTTCTGCGGTCGGAGTTTGGAATGAAACCAGCCTCATCTGCCCTGCGGAAGTCCACGCATCGGATTGTGGATTGGCCGTTTGTTCAACCAACACGTCGTACGTAACGAGACCCGACTTTTCGTTACCTGCAAAGCCATTTACCAAACGAGACGTAACCTCTTTTGAGTCTCTAATCGAGACATCTAACTTGTAAACGGTATTCTTTTCATAACCCGACATTTCGACGTTGGTCAATGATGTCTGTATAGGAAGTCCGTTAGAGTCTATCGCAAACGCTTTATTGGAAATGGCTCTCACTTCATCAACCGGCATTCCCTTGTCCAGTGTGAAAACAACCGATGTTCCTCCGTTGAAATCGATGTCCAAAATCTGTCGTCCGCGAAGTCCCGTTAAAATTAGTCCCCCAAGCATGAGGCTCATCGATACCGTGTAACAAACGAATCGATACTTCATGAAGTCGACGTCCTTAACGCCAAAAAGTGCCTTGCGACCCGTGTTGACATAGTCGGACATCCCAAGCGAAACAAATTTCCACTTTTCAGCGATTTCAAACAGCTTATGTGTCACGAAAACCGCCGTGAATAGGCTTATCACCAGACCTATGATCAGCGTGATTGCGAACCCCTTAATCTGCTCTGTTCCAACAAAGTAAAGGACAACTGCGGAAATCAAGGTAGTCAAGTTCGAGTCGAAAATTGTGGTCCAAGCTCGGTCAAATCCATTTCGAATAGCCATGCGAGGCGTCGCTTTTTTCTCCGTTTCTTCCCTGATTCGCTCGAAAACAAGGACATTGGCATCCACACTCATACCCACGGATAACACCAATCCGGCGATCCCGGAAAGTGTTAACGGCTGCTTGATGAGAATGATGCAAGCCATAATCATTCCGAGATTCAGCAACAATGCGATAGTCGCGACCACGCCGGAGAAGCGATAATAGAGGAGAACGCACACGATCGTTACTACCAACGACATTCCACTTGCATAGCCGGCTTTGTTGATTGCATCGAGACCCATGCTGGCTCCGACCGAGTTTTCACTGATCGGAGTCTTGCTCAGAGATCCAGGAAGTGCGCCCGCGTTCAATATATTGACGAGGAAGTCAACTTCTTTCTCACTAAATCGACCCTCGATTAGCCCCTGGCTACTAATGATAGAGTTCAAGTTAGGGGCTGACAAAATGCGTCCATCGAGCAAGATCGCCATCCGGCGATGAAAATCGCTTTGGGGATTTGGCAAGTTAGCACCGGTCAACTTCATGAGCTTGTCGCCGCCGCCAACCGACATGGTGAAATTGACTTCATAACCGCCGTTTTTTGAGACTTCTTTCTTGGCACGCGTCAAATCGCTGCCATTCACTTCGACATAGGGCTTGCCCGCTTTTTCAGTCGCCAGCAAGATATCCGCATCGGTGATTCCTTGAGCGGAAAGCCATCTTTCGAAATCGTTCGATTTCCCTCCCGACGGAGGCGAAATGAGCCTTCCAGTTTGAGAATTACGAATCAGGTCCCCGGATTGATAGCCAGTAACCTGCTTAACTCCGTCGACCTCAACTCCACGTCCAAGCGTTCTCCACATCCCGACCAACCGTTCGGTGTTTGTCGTTTTGTCGAGCATGACAATGTCGCGTTTCAGACGTACG
>JAYVPE010000110.1:0-2542 GCA_043757575.1 Pirellula sp. | reverse complement strand
TAGTGATCGACGATGGGCTTCAGCAAATCGAAGTCGCTCAAATGCTTGGTCGCCACAAGAGTTGGATCAACCGGCGATTGGCCTTGATTGAAAGGCTTTGTAACGAAGCTCGCGAGTCACTTCGACTGGGCCTGATCACGCCGACGCAAGCCCGACACTTAACCCGGTTGCCGCGCGGCAACCAGAACCCGGCCATGCAAGCAGCCACCCATGCAGCTCTGACATCGCGCGAGCTCTCATGTATGGTCGACCTCCTGTTAGCCAGTGGTACACAAGAGCAGACGCAGTTCGTCCTCGAAAAGCCTCGGCAAGCTATTGCACAATCACAAGAGCACCACATTCATCAATGGGAACCTAGGTCACAGCAAGCTCTTGTTAGATCGCCACTGAGCAGGCTACTGAGCAACTCTTGATGGACAAAGGCGACAAAGCGTAGGTCCTTGGTCTTGGCATTGCTCTTTCGGTGGAAATCCCGCATCCTTCCGAAAATACCTAACCAGAGCGGGAGCAAATCTTCGTGTTCAGCCGCGACAAGAATCAACTGATGAAACTGGGCATCGCAATCCAACGATGCTTGCTCGTCCTGATCTTCGCCAGCTCGAGCCATCTGCCTAATGATTGCATTCCATTGATCTCGATGTTCAGAATTGATTTTGGGAAAGGCTTGCTGAATGGCGTACAACTCCAGCATCTTTCGCATAGGGGTGAGTAGTCCAATAATATGTTCCGTCAGGGTTGACGATACGACCGCACCGCAATTGGGTTTGGCAGCCAGCGGTCCCTCCATCGTGAGTTTTTGGATGGCTCTTCGGATGGAATGTTGGCTAACATAGGTTTCCAAAACGGCTTCTCAGGGCGCAGGCTACTCGGCTCAAAAAAGGCGTCCGCTAGCAATTGAATTTATCGTCTGGGGCACAGCAATCGCTACCTGTTATTGCAACTTGTCGGAGGTTGGATCTCAAGAGCCTTGGTCGGTCAAACAGTCCGCCACCGTGGATGCTCAACCTTTGTTGTTGCTCACCGAACGCATGTCCGAAGCTCTCGATACGATCGGGAATCCGCTCTCAGCGAGTATTCAATCGGGACTCAAACGTGTCCGCGATCTAGGTGGGAACGAACAAGTCTCGAAAGAGTTGCAACTCTACGCTTCGCAGTCAGGCGATAGGTCAGCAACTTTCGAATTCAATGTCAGCGGGATACCAAACAAATCATCACCGATCATTAGGCAATGGCGATTCACGAAGTCCACTGACGGCTGGGAGAAACCCAATAGTTGCACAATAGAAGCCAGACAGGACGCTCTCCATATCGAACAAACCGGAGTTGATCCGTATGTATCAGCTCCCGTCAAAGCACGCGGTGCGCAGATGCGACTCAAATGGTGGGGGCGTGCCGCAGAGGATGGCATCGCGCAAGTATTCTGGTGGACCAAAGAGCTACCCCAACCCGATGGCAGTCGACTTGCCAATATCCAAGTCTTTAAAGATCGCGAACAGGAGTACTCTGCTGAGTTTTTGGTCGAGGGTGAATTGGCAGGAGTTCGTATCGATTGAACAGTGGTCCTGGTTCGACACGTATCGATTGGATCGATTTGGAATACGCATCGGGTGAAGGATTAGAATGGACCAATCTAGCCGTTCCGTGCATGGTCGCAGCTTCGCATGTCGTTCATTTCAATGTGACGGACTACGACGGAACGCCATGTATGGCATCGTTTGAAATACGCGACTTATCCGGCCGCGTCTATCTGGAATACGATGCCTGGGTCGAGGCGTTGAGGCAAGGGAATAGTTATGTCAGCGATGGTTCTTGCCATCTCATGGACTTTCAGCAACAAACGGACGGATCTTTTCGCGTTCGAGCGGCCTCGATGCGAGAGAGTCGGGTTCCACAACAGATCGAGTTGATCGTCAATGGTTTACCGGTTGAGACAAAAGCGATTGCGACCAATGGTCAGATCCAGGATGTTATCTTTTCAAAACCGAAGATCGACAATTGCACTTGCCGCATTGATCTCATTTGCATCAACCAACTTGCTACTGATATTGATGTCAACCGATCGCACCGGTACTTCGATCCCAAAGGCCATCTCGACATTCGAGGATGGGACTTGTGAAGCGGAGACATCGATATCGTTCTCGCATTCTTCTATTCGCCAACATGCGGGTGTTACATCGAGCATCCGTCTGGAGAGCGAGCAATTTATTGACGAACGATTGGGCGAATCGAGAATGCGATGGCTTCGAATCGAATTGGTCCCAGAAACTCCGTTGACGGGAGCATCTAGGGAGTATCGAAAGCTTCGAATATGGAGTCGGGATCAGGGAGTGCGAGCTGCAGCCCTCAGCGTAAATGTAGGACAGGGAACCCAGGATCTCGGATTCAGGAGCGAGTTACTTCAAACGTTTTGGGTGAGGTAAACCAATACAAAGTCGGATCAACGGCTACGACTTTCGGTGACGCAATGCAAAAAAACCATTGATGATAGGTCGGTTATCCGACTTGCTCTTTATCAAATGTCGCAAGAAATTCATGTCATCAA
>JAYVPE010000109.1:0-9417 GCA_043757575.1 Pirellula sp. | reverse complement strand
CAGCGGAGCAAGATCGACTCAGCCGGCTTGATCTAGCCAAGTGGTTGGTTTCGAATGAAAACCCGTTGACAGCGCGCGTGACCGCCAACCGCTTTTGGCAACAGGTGTTTGGCGTGGGGCTCGTCAAGACCAGCGATGACTTTGGTTCACAAGGCTCGCCGCCAACACATCCAGAACTCTTGGACGCGATGGCGAATCGCCTTCGCATGAGTGGATGGGACGTAAAGCAATTAATGCGAGAACTGGTAACGTCGGCTGCGTTTCGCCAGTCTGCGGTTGTGACTATCGAAACCCAGAGCATCGATCCAGAAAACCGATATTTGGCCCGCGGACCTCGAATCCGTCTGGATGCGGAGCAGATCAGAGATACAGTCCTGGCCGTCAGTGGATTGCTCAATCGAAGGTCAGGCGGACAAGCTTTTAAGGGCTACCAACCACAGAACATTTGGGAACCGGTTGGCTATGGTGATTCGAATACGCGGTACTACATCCAGGATCATGGTGACTCGCTCTACCGACGCAGTCTCTACAGTTTCATCAAGCGTACTGCACCCCCACCTTTCATGAGCAACTTCGACGCACCCAACCGCGAACTATTTTGCACACGCAGAGAACGTAGCAACACACCGCTCCAGGCGTTGCAACTCATGAATGACGTGCAGTATGTCGAGGCGGCTCGAGTTCTCGCCGAAAGGACGCTTCGTGATGGCAGCGTAAAACCGCAGGACCGTATCGAGTCTGTTTTTCAGCAATGCCTATCTCGCAAGCCGACACCCTTGGAACTCAAAGCAATCGAGGGAGCTGTCCAACAATTCCGATCCCGGTTCACAGAGAATACAGCCGACGCCAAGCGACTCATCGCCATCGGCGAAAAGCCTTTTGATGCGACTCTGCCGCCAGAGGAGCTCGCGATTTTTACGTTGGTTGCCAACCTCATCTTAAATCTAGATGAGCTCGTGAATCGGAACTAGAGTCATCATCGCCTTTCCCGTAGCGCAGGCTGCTGACCTTTTACGCAACCAATCCCTTTGTGATCAGCATAAAGACATCCTCAAGACTTGGATCTTTGTCGCTGAACGATTTCATTTTCACGCCGCCGGCCACCAATTGTTCGAGCAACCGTGCAAGCCCTTCGTCGTCTGTTTCCAATTCGGCAGTTGCTCGATCACCTTCAATATCGATTCCTCTTAAGGCCGGATCGCTTCGAAGGATTGATAGTCCAGCATCTTGATTGCCGATGAAACGAATCTCAACAATTCGGTTCCGGCGAATCTTGCGATAGACCGAGTCGATAGGGCCGTGCATTAGCATTTCCCCTCTTTCGATGATACCGATCGAAGTGCAGCAGTCAGCGAGTTCAGAGAGGATGTGGCTACTAATGAGAATTGTCTTCCCCATTCGGCGAAGTTCTTTCAGCAATGCTTTGACTTCGATACGTGCTCGCGGATCCAACCCGCTGGTGGGTTCATCTAGAATGAGGACCGGCGGATCATGCACTAGTGTTTTGGCTAAGCACAGTCTCTGCTTCATTCCGCGAGACAGACCGTTGACGAAATCGTCGCGTTTGTGCGTTAAGTCGAGAAGCTCAAGAACGTCTCCGATCACTTGTTTACGTTGCGTTCGCCCGATTTTGTATGCGACCGCAAAAAAATCGAGAAACTCCCAGACTTTCATGCCATCGTAGACGCCGAAATCATCCGGCATGTATCCGATGCTTCTGCGAACATCCATAGGACTCTTGTTTACGCTAAAGCCATTTACGCTCCCGTCGCCGCGTGTCGCTTTGAGCAAGGTGGCAAGAAAGCGAATCGATGTGCTCTTGCCAGCACCGTTGGGGCCAATAAACCCGAAAAGCTCACCCTTTTCGATTTTCATCGTAACGTTTTTGACGGCAGTGAATTCGCCGTAGTCTTTACCAAAATCGTTAAGCTCAATCATGAAGTGTTCGCAGAGAGATTAGGGGGCGGTTAGAAAACCGACAAAGTCTTGAGGATTGTACACCAATGGAAGTACGAACGGATGGTTTCAGCTCGAAATCAAGCTGTCGAATTCAGCTTCGGTGAGGACTGGGACACCTAGACTATGGGCTTTATCGAGTTTGCTGCCGGCTGCTTCGCCAGCGATCAGAAGGTCGGTTTTTTTAGAAACACTGCTGGCTGCACGTCCGCCCCGCTGTTCGATCAAGCGTTCGATTTCATCGCGAGAGTATTTTCTGAGCGAGCCAGTTACGACCACTGTCTTTCCAGCAAACACGCCCGAGTTGTCCACTGCGTCATCGGCTGAGGCTTCTAGCAAAACGCCGTTCGTTCGCAGTTGCTGGACCAATTCAACGCCCTCGTCGCTATGGAAATAATCATGGACGCTTTGCGCTATGATTGGACCGATCTCGTTGGTGTTTCCGATTGTCTCCAGGTCGGCGGACATCAATGCATCCATGTTGCCAAATCGCCGTGCAAGAATTTGAGCAACGCGTTGTCCGACGTGCCGAATCGAGATCGCGTTTAGGACACGACTCATCCCGCAGCCCTTGCTAGCCTCAATTCCTTGCAATAGGTTTTCGGCAGATTTCTTTCCCATACGTGGGAGCGACATGAGCCGATCGAGTGTGAGTGCATAGAGATCTCCAATCGAATTTACGATATTGCTGTCGACTAATTGATTGACGAGCTTTTCTCCCAGGCCTTCAATATCCATGCAGTCACGCGTCGCAAAGTACCGCAGCCTTTGTCGCCATTGCGCGGGACATTGTTTGGAAACACATCGGATATAGACGCCTTGAGGATCTTTGACCAGTTCAGAATTGCACTCGGGGCACTTAGTTGGAAACACGTACGCAGGCAGTTCGGATTCCCTGCGATGTTTTTCAACGCGGACAATATGCGGAATAATTTTGCCCGCCTTTTCAACGACGACCCAGTCCCCGATGCGGATGTCCTTGCGTTCAATTTCTTCGATGTTGTGTAACGAAGCGCGGCTAACAGTAGTGCCAGCGAGTTCAACCGGCAGGAGTTCGGCCACGGGAGTTACTGTTCCTGTTTTGCCAATTTGGGTTTTGATATCAAGGAGTTGCGTTACGGCTTCATACTTTTCTATCTTGTAGGCGATGACCCAACGTGGGCATCTGGTGGTTGTGCCGAGGGATTCGCGTTGCTCTAGTGAATTGACCTTCACCACGAGGCCATCGACCTCGAAATCGAGCGAATGCAGATCTTCAACGATTTGGTTACAGTGCGTAATTGCATCCTCTTTGTTTGGAAAGCATTGCACGTTGGGTGTCGTGGGGATACCCAATTCCCTCACTCGTTTTAAGAAATCCAAGTGATTGCGAGCATGGAGCCCATCGCAAAAGCCGATGCCGTGGCAAAAGAAACGCAGTCTGCGTTGTGCACAGATTTTCGAGTCCAGTAGCTTGATAGAGCCAGCGGTCAAGTTGCGAGTGTTTTTGTATTCCGACTCACCGGCTTTGGTTCGCTGTTGGTTGAGGACGACCAAGTCCGCGTTGGTCATGTAGACCTCACCGCGAACCTCGAGGGCTTTCGGAATGTTTTTACCGAGCAAGCGTTGAGGTAGCCCCCTCAGGGTTCGAATGTTGTGCGTGATATCGTCGCCGATTTCACCATTGCCTCGCGTAACTGCCTGGACGAGCAAGCCATCTTCATAGCGGATCGAGGCAGCCACACCGTCGACTTTGAGCTCGACCACCCACTCGATGACTTCACCTGGTAGCAGTTTCTCAGTTTTCGCAAAGAAGTCTCGAAGTTCCTGTTCCGAATAGGTGTTTTCAATCGAGAGCATGGGAACACGATGGGCGACCTGAACCAGCCCCTCAAGCGGTCGATCACCCAGTCGTTTCGTTGGGCTGTCTGGTAAGGCTAGTTCCGGAAACGCGTTTTCCAGGTCGGACAATTCTCGCAGTTTTCGATCGTATTCGAGATCCGTAATTGTGGGAGTTGCTTTAACGTAGTAGCTGTGATCATGTTCCCGAATCTCTTGGCACAATACGGTTACACGCAACAGTGCGGCGGCTTTATCTGGCTTGTTCGGCATCTGCAAATTATAGGTCATTGGGATGTGGTGGGATGTCCGCGTCTGCGGAGGGACCATCATTGGGTTCGGCACGGAACCGGTATCCCGCGTCCCTAAGAGTCAGGAAATGCTTGGGTTTGGCAGGATCCGTTTCAAAGATCTTTCGAAGTCGTAGCATAAACTGATCCACACTGCGAGTTTGCATTTCACCATTGATGTCCCATACTTCGGAAAGCAACTCCTGACGGCTGATCACTCTTCCTTGATTTTCTACGAAATAGCGTAGCAGTTGCAGCTCTTTGTGTGTCATCTTGACGTCACGATTTTCGACACGAACCTCATACGTTTCGAAGTTAATGATAGCCTTGCCAAAGGTAATCGTATTTATCTTGATTGGGGACGCAAACGCGGCCGATTGATTTTGTCTTGGGTGGAGTTTGAGAAGGTTCTTAACACGTGAAAGAAGTTCGTCCAAGTCGAATGGCTTATTCAAATATTGATTGGCACCGCAATCAAATCCTCTGGCTCTGTCCTCGGGCAAGCTTCTTGCGCTGAGAATCAGAATTGGCATCATGATGTTTTCGTCGCGAATCGTTTCGCAAACTGCGTAGCCACTCATGCCAGGCAACATCAAATCGAGGATCATGAGGTCGAACGCATAATGATCGGCCTGGATCAGCCGAATACCTGTGGGGCCGTCGCCGACGAGCGTTACTCGATAGCCTTCGGCCTCGAGGTTGTACTTGACGATCATGGCGATGTGTTTTTCGTCTTCGACAATAAGAATATGCTTCCGAGCGCGCATGTGGATTGAATTGTTGAGAGTTAGAGTGATCACTGTTCCGAGTCTGCTTGGATATGCTGGTTGTCTGAAGGTCGTAGCCGTGCGTGGGGAAGTAATAATTCAAATCGGCTCCCGCTGTTCTTGGGCAAGTCCGCCACGCGGATGGAACCCTTAAGCCTTCGAACAATAGAACGCACCAGGAACAAGCCAAGACCGGTTCCGGGTTTGGTCCGCTCTAATTCGTCTCCGGCTCGGTAAAAACGCCTGAAAATCTTTTTCCGCAGTTGCTTCGGTATTCCTGGCCCGTTATCGGTAATTGAGATCCTCGCAGAATTTAATGGAGCGTCGAAATGGACAGCGATTTGGACCACCAGGGGTCGGGCGCCGTATTTCAAGGCATTGTCGATCAGATTGCGTACGATAATCTCGATATCGATCTGACGTGACCATATATCACATCCAGGCGAATTGATAGCAACACATTCACGTAGGACATGGTGTTGCATTGTGAGTTTCGAGGCGTATTCCTCAAGTATCCGTTCGATGGAAACCCAGGTTTCCGGTTCTGGCAAATCGGAATTTTGTTGCAATCTAGCTACGTTCAGTAGCTGAGTTATTAACTGATCGAGTCGTTCCACGTCGTCGAGCATAGAACCATAAAATTCCTGCCGTTGTACCTCATCAATGTTACGTTTTCCTAAAGTTTGCAGGAAGAGTTTGAGCGAAGCGATCGGGCTCTTCAATTCGTGCGTCACCGCATCAATGAAGTTGCTCTGTCGCCGATTGAGATTGATTTGCTGGATGCTCCAGATTAGGTAAAGGATTACGCCAGCGAGAACGAATAGAAACATGACCGACCCAACACTGAGCAAAGCCCAATAGACATTAGAGCTTTTTTGGCTGGTGATGGCGCCTAAGACGTTTAGCAAAACCCAGCCAACCGTGAGCCCAACCAGCAATACGATCATTACGACTGCAAGTAAAATAGGCCACTTCAGGCTTTTTCGTTCAAACATACTTTGCGAAAAGATGTAATGTGACCAACCGATGTTGGACTTAATTTCGAGGATTGCTTCCCGGCGTCGATCATAAGTCGGGCTGAACCGGACGCTAGCCCGGATTATTCATGGTCTATCGAGTTTTCGTTGTAAAGTATTGCTGCGATGGACATTGTGAAAAACAGTTCAAATGCAGACTGCTTTTCGTAACCCGAAGCGTAAGCGAGGGATTTTATTGTCAGTCCCTCGCTCACGCGTCGGGTTGTGAATAATCCAAGCTAGCCCACGGTTTGCGGCCCATGTTGTGATCGATGTGGTTTTTAGCAAAAACGCAGTATTTAGCGTATCGTAACCGGCGATATTAGGTTAAAGACTTTTTGATGATTCTCGAAAAAAATGGTGAATTATCGAGTACCGGTACTGACCTAGGATGTTGGCTTACGTATAATGAAGCGTCAATGAAAATTAGCAGCGCGTCAAAGGCGGAAGACGTGCCTTTAGTTACGAAGGAATCGGAACAATGACTCCTGAAGCAGACAAAATCCAATTTTCTCGTCAAATATGGCAAGCAGCATCCGAACATGCTCACCGGTGTTTGGCCCGTAGAGAGTTTTGTCCGGAGCAGTCCCGCGTCGAAAATCTTCGATGCGTACACCTTGTGGACGAATCTGATTGCTTGTTTGGAAAGCAACTTTGGTGCTTCGAAGCGATTGGAATAGATCCGGCTGGCCGTCGCCAGATCCTATACGGTGTGTTGGAATTTTCGATCCAATTTGGACTTCTCGAAGCGTCGCAGACAGCAATGTTCGAGGATTCGGGTCATAGAGAAAAGTTTCTTAACAACGAAACGAAGCCGACGTCGAAGTTGGTTTATCATTATCCATCGACACGATTTTGGATCTGCGCGGCTTGGAGTAGCATCGCGGTCCTGTCGGTGATTTGGATAACGTTGTTGGTTAACTTTATCAATAGTTAAACGGTGTTAGTGTCCGCTCTTTTTAGCGTCTTTCGAAGCCGGTTTCTTAGCCTCGCTATGTCCGCTTGTTACGGGCTTCTTTGCGGCAGAGGCGTGACTATTTGATTGCTTTGCAGTAACGGCATGAGCATTCGCTTTGGTTGGCGTAGGCGATGCATGGGCTTTCGACATAGGCTCAGCTTCTCCATCCTTTGCTGCATCGCCGGGATCGGGCTCGTGGTCGGCATCGGTTAAGTTATCTGAATCGGAATGTTCTTTTGATGGATCTCGCAGGGTTGCTACCAGTCGTCTGGGTGTATGCGAGTTGCCTTGTGAAACGAATTCCAACCTCGCATTTTCATTGGATTCTCGAACCTCAGTAACCACTAAATCGTCGATCGACGAGTCGCCAATGGTTTGAACGAGGACTTCCAAAAGTTGGGACTTAAGATCCGCTAAATAGGGATCGATCAATACCTTACTATCCAATTGCCTTAAGTATTCCTCGAGTGACTGGCGTATTTGGGCTTTATTGAGATCGATGAGTTGCCGGCTCTTCATGCGATGATTCAGTGGCACAATCGCATGGAGTCGCATTTGAAGAGGTGCTTTATTGCCTACTTGAAATGCCAAATACTGTCCCAAATCGACTTCACATGAAGCATCGATTTTGGCCAATGAGGCTTGATAGCGGATTACGCCAACGATACTTGCGTGCAGTCCAACTAAGACTATTACGAGCAAGCCGATCCAATATTTTCGAATTGTTTCAAGCATGGCCAAACCATACACTTAGGACGTTGCGGATCTCGCTTTGGGTACAATCCGCAAAGCTTAGGGGAATAGAGACGTTCGCTCGGCAACCCTAGGTCACACTTTTCACCGCGCGTCTAGCTGACAACTCAAATTGGGATTTTTTGCGATGGCTACAATCCTTTTCGAACAACCCTGGCTTATCAGTACGATTGGAGCGGTATTAACGGTTCTGACCTTTTATGGCTGGGTTCAGACTGGAAATTCTATCGCACTCAAGACAGCCATAGGTTTCGCGATCGGTTCGATTTTACTTGTTCTACTTAATCTATGGGTAATCACGGACACGGAAAAAAATTCGAACTTGGCTTGTGGATGCGGCGGGCGAATTGCAAAGCAATGAATACGATAAGGTGTTGAAAAGGATTTCGCCGGATCACACCGAGCGAGTTGAGAGCATAGCGGCCAGAATGAAAACGGTTAAATTTTCCGTCGCAAAAGTAACGATGATCCATAGTATCCAAATTGATTACAAAGGAACCACACCCATCGCCGAAGTCCGCATGAATGCTTTTGTTCAAGCGGAAAGCAATGGCATGTCTGGGAAATTGCCCCGTTGGGTTCGTTTAACTCTTGAGAAGCGGAATACGGAATGGCTGATTACCGATTTCGAAGATCGAGATCCCCAACATGAGTTCATGAAATCGAATTCGAGTTCGAATTCGGAGGCTTTCGAACCTAGCCGCTAGAGTCATGAGTATTGGATGTATTTCCGATTGCGGGCTCCTCGGCGCATGTATCCAGTTCTGACTCTGATATCTCCAGATCCTGCAAGACGATTTGATTCGAAGGAAGCGACAGGACCAATTGCATACGATTGTTGGGAGCTTGAGGAGCTAGGAACCTCGCAGCGATTACGGTGATGTTGTCCGTTCCACCACCTTGTTTTGCAAGTGTCACCAATTCTTCGCAGGCGCTTCGAGGGTGATTTGCATCTAGGAGTGCTTTGAGTATTTGAAAATGGGATACGTGTTTGTTGAGGCCATCGCTACACAGTAGAATGGAATCGCCTAGTTGCAAATCAAATTGACAGAGTTCGGGAAAGACGCCGGCTGCTCCAGCCCCCAAGGCGTTCACTAACACATTGGACCAATGCGACCGTTCCAGTTCGTCAGGAGCGAGATGGCCTTTCTGTATCATTTCATTTGCAACCGTGTGATCCCGAGTAACCAATTTTAGTTCGCTATTTCGCAAAAGGTAACAACGAGTATCGCCAGCATGCACAATAAAAATACGCGGCCACGCTACATAGGCTAGAGTCAACGTTGTGCCCATACCCTTGAAATCATCGTTTGTCTTCGATCGTTCCTCGATAGCTCGATGAGCATTCGTAAGCATGTTCTTAAGATCCTCACCAAATGAATCCTCGTTGGATCGCTCAATTTGCGGTAATCCGCCCGTGCTGTTTAGAATAGCGTTGGCACAGTACTGGACTGCAAATTTGCTGGCTTCACTACCGTTGCGATGTCCCCCCATGCCGTCGGCGACCACAAACAAGTACCCCAAAGATCCACCGACGAGCCGTGCCCCATGTTCGTATTCCATGGATCCAGATCGAATGGCCATGCTGCGAGTTAGTTCAGCGACCAGGAAATGATCTTGGTTGTCAGCCCGCAATTTACCCGTGTCCGAAATTCCGGCTGACTGAACTTCAATTAATTTCATGGTACATCACGTAGCTGAAAATTCCGACATTTGGAAAATCACTCGAACAACCTTCTATGGTATCAGAAGCGAACTAGCTTCGTGACTATCCGCTGTGCATTTCCAATTTAGTCGCACGGATCGGAACGATAGTGATCAGTGGGATTTCTACGCCGCCCGTCGGTAATCCGCTTGGG
>JAYVPE010000108.1:0-2553 GCA_043757575.1 Pirellula sp. | reverse complement strand
CGATACTGGACAATGTTTTCCGCCAACTTGGGGCCAATACCGGCAACGTGGGAAAGAAGAGATGCGCTTGCCATATTGAGATCGACGCCAACGCTATTCACGCACGACTCCACTTCACGGTCTAATCGTCTGCGCAATAGCTTTTGGTTTACGTCATGCTGATACTGTCCGACACCGATGGACTTGGGGTCTGCTTTAACGAGTTCCGCGAGTGGATCCTGCAGTCGATGAGCGATACTGATGGCTCCGCGTACGGTCAGGTCAAGATCGGGATACTCGCGAGCAGCCACCTCACTCGCGGAATAGATCGAGGCTCCAGATTCACTAACGAGAACCTTGGTAATTTTCAACTCATGTTTACGAAGCAGACTTGCAACAAAAGCATCTGTTTCTCGTGAGGCCGTGCCGTTACCGATTGCAATCAGTTCGACTTGGTACTTTGTGATCAAGCCAAGGAGGACTTTACCAGCACTGTCAACGTCGTTTTGGGGCGGCGTTGGATAGATAGTTGTGTTGATTAGGAATTTACCGGTACCATCGACGACAGCGACTTTGCATCCGGTGCGGAATCCAGGATCGATTCCGATCGTAGTCTTGGGTCCTGCGGGTGGCGACAGCAACAATTCCCGAAGATTTTTGCCGAAAACTGCAATAGCTTCTTCGTCCGCCTTTTCCTTAAGCTCGTGGAGAACCGCCGTTTCCGTAGCTGGCATCAATAGCCGTTCGAAACAGTCTTCGACGGTTCCGAGTAGATCGCTGTGAAACTCAAACTGTCGATTGGTTACGAGTTGATTTTTTAACTGGGAGACCGTCTGCTCTTTATCGATATCGATACCGATGCGCAACACGCCTTCCGTTTCGCCACGCAACATCGCGAGCAATCTGTGGGACGGTATTTTGGCCGCAGGTTCGCCAAAATCAAAATACATCTCGAACTTGCTGGCCTCCTCTTTCTTGCCGCGTTTGACTTGCGAGGTGACGCGTCCTTGCGTTTTGGCTTCTTTGGCAAGCCAAGTGCGAGTGCTTGTTTGATCGGCCCAAGACTCAGCAACGATGTCTAGTGCACCTTGTAATGCTGTTGCAGAATCGGGCACTTCCATGTCAAGGTTAATATATTGCTTAAGAACGTCATGCTTTGGTCGACCGAGAACTTTCTGGTCCAATAATAAATCGGCCAGCGGTTGCAGTCCACGTTCTCGAGCGGTCGTTGCGCGTGTACGACGCTTGGGTTTAAAGGGCAAGTAGATTGCCTCGAGCGTTTGAATGTCGGTACAAGCGAAGATTAGTTTTCGGAGAGCGTCAGTGAGGAGTCCTTGTTCGTCGATTGTTTTCAGGACGGTTTTTATGCGAGCGGCCAACTCTCGGGATTTTTCTAAAGCATCCTCGATCGCACGCAAGGCCATTTCATCGAGTCCTTGGGTAGCTTCTTTGCGATAGCGCGCGATGAAAGGGATAGTGTTTCCTGCGTCTAAAAGCTCGATGGTTGCCTGAGCTTGTGTTTCTGAAATCAAAAGCGTTAGCGCAATTTGCTTGACAGTTGCAAGCAATTCCAAATCGGCATGGATTTCAGTAGCCATAAGGCGGAACAGTCTGGTTGGGAAGACGAAATTGGAAGTAGATTGTGTAACGAACGAGCAATAGGTTTCCAGCATTCCATTTCATAGGCAAACAGCGGAAACAAAACAAGGCGTTGGCGAGGGGAAAACCTGCATCTAGCGGGTAAATCCCGTTGTTTGCTGGGCAGCTTGAAGATGGCTCGTGGAAAAGAGGAACGCGGGGGCAATGTTTCTCAGGCGAACCTTGGCGAGAGTAGGTTCATCCGTTACACTTCGTGGTTCTGAGTTGGAAGCAATTCTAGTTCAGACAAAATCGGGCCGTAGCGCAGCCTGGCTAGCGCGCTACCTTGGGGTGGTAGAGGTCGTGGGTTCGAATCCCGCCGGCCCGATTAGCGAAAACCCTGTGATTCCTTTGGGATTGCAGGGTTTTTTCGTGCCTATGTCGCTCTCTCTATCGTCGTCAAAATGGTCAGGAATGGACTCGTTTTGACCATTGTAGCCTGAATCTGGTGCAAGATTTGGTGCAAGATTTCGCAGAAGCTGGATAGACTCGATTGCGGAAGCCGTATCGAGTAACCGAGAATCGGTGAAAGTATTCATCGTCAGGCTTATGTTGCTATGTCGCATCGCAGCTTGCGCGGTTCTTGGTGCGACCCCTGCCAACGACAAATGAGTACCAAAGCTATGACGCAAGGCGTGAACGTGAACTACGCATCCATCGGCGTCATGTTTTGGAATCTTCGCAGCCTTCCAATCGCGGTTCATTATCCGAAAGCTCTTCGGCTTCACCGGAACGCCCATCCTCGACCGCATGATCTTCGATGGCGAGAAGCTCAGCGACCTCCTGGCCCCGCTCGACCTCGGCTGGCGCGCCCGCACCCAGGCCGAACTCCCCCTCATGGAAGATTTGCACCCCCCCTCCTCACCAAACGCGCCCAAGGCCGCGACATCCCCGGAGGAAACCAATTGAATCTCACGCCAAGACGCAAAGACGCAA
>JAYVPE010000107.1:0-2559 GCA_043757575.1 Pirellula sp. | reverse complement strand
CGCAACGGCACGTGGATTCACCTCAACGATGATCGTTTGAAACTCAGGCCCGGAGAAGTCGTTGAAAACAAAATGGTTCGATTTCGAACACTTGGCTGCTACCCGCTGACGGGCGCGGTTGAATCAACAGCTACTACGTTGCCCGAGATTATACAAGAAATGCTTTTGACAAAGACTTCGGAACGCCAAGGACGAGTTATCGACCAAGATGGCGGTGGTGCAGGTATGGAACTCAAAAAGACGCAGGGATACTTTTAGTTATGTCGCACCAGAGTGATTTGATTGCCGAAAATATTTTGGAATACCTAGATCAGCATGAACGCAAGGAGCTGTTGCGTTTCATCACATGCGGTAGCGTAGACGATGGGAAAAGTACGCTCATCGGTCGACTTCTTTTCGACAGCAAAATGATCTACGAAGATCAATTGGCACAACTTGAAACCGAAAGCAAGGTACACGGAACAACCGGCGGCGGTTTTGATCCGGCCCTTGTTACGGACGGTCTCAAGGCCGAACGTGAACAAGGAATAACGATCGACGTTGCATATCGCTATTTTTCAACGTCCAAACGTAAGTTCATCATCGCTGACACTCCAGGCCATGAGCAATACACTCGCAACATGGCGACTGGTGCTTCGACCGCAGACTTGGCCATTATTCTCATTGATGCTCGGTACGGGGTATTGACGCAGACAAAACGGCACAGTTTCATTGTTTCGCTGCTAGGCATTCGGCACGTGGTCGTTGCGATCAACAAGATGGACCTCGTCGGATACAGTCAAAACCGCTATGACGAAATCTGCAACGATTACAGAGACTTCGGTTCAAGGTTAGATTTGCCCGATTTGCATTTCATTCCGATCGCTGCTCTGCATGGCGAAAACGTAGTGGATCCCAGCGTGAATATGCCTTGGTATCGCGGCAACACGCTCATGAATTTACTTGAGTCCGTTTACATAGGTTCCGATCGCAATCTAAAAGATTTTCGATTGCCAATTCAAATTGTAAACCGCCCGAACCTCGATTTCCGAGGTTTCTGCGGAACAGTTGCTTCAGGCATCATTCGCCGTGGGGATGAAATCATTGTCCTGCCTTCGAAACGCGCAAGCAAAGTGGAACGGATTGTTACCCAAGACGGCGATCTACAGGAAGCCTTTTGTTCTCAATCCATCACCTTGGTTCTCGAGGATGAAGTCGACTGCTCGCGTGGCGACATGATTGTTCGACCCGGTAACGTTCCCAAGATCAGCAACTCATTTGATGCGACGATTGTTTGGATGAGTTCCGACGCAATGGTGCCTGGCAAAACGTATCTTTTCAAGCACACGACGCAAACAATCAGCGGTCAAATCGACTCGCTTCGATACCGCGTTGATGTAAACACTCTTCACTCCATTCCGGCACCCAGTCTGCAATTGAACGAAATCGGGCGATGCGCGGTCATCCTGAGCCAGCCTATTTACTTCGATGCATACCATCGCAATCGAGGAACGGGCGCTTTTATTATTATCGACAGGATCAGTAATACCACGGTCGGTGCGGGCATGATCTCCGATCTGGATTCAGCCAAGAAGCCAACCGCTGCTTGGGAAACCAGCGTTGAAGAGACTCAAACTGGTCGACGAAGTGTTTCGGACGTAACGGAATCGGAACGGGCTGCTCGATTTGGTCAAAAGGCCACGACCGTATTGTTTACTGGGCTTACGGGAACAGGCAAGAGCACGATTGCTCGCGCGGTCGAACGGGCTTTATTCGATGATGGTCGAGCGGTTGCAGTTTTGGACGGCGAATTGATGCGTCGCGGTGTGAATGTTGACCTCGGCTATACGGTGGAGGACCGGAGTGAAAACCTGCGTCGATCGGCTCACGTTGCGAAGCTGATTAATGACAATGGCTTGATCTGCTTGGGCGCATTCGTCGCCCCTAGCCAATCGGTTCGAGAACGGGTTGCGGACGTCATCGGCAGAGATCGATTCATCACGGTTCATTGCACAGCCAGCGAAAGCGTTTGTCGGCAACGCGATACCAAAGGGCACTACGCGGCAGCCGAGGCAGGAAAATTACCGAATTTCCCAGGCGTATCCGCCGTCTATGAGCCACCCGAAGAACCGGACTTGGTGTTGGATACGGGTGACCTAAGCGTTGACGAATGCGTTAGCGCGGTACTGGAATTGCTCAAAGCGAACAAAATCATTCGATAGTCGCATTGCGTTCAGTGAACTGTGAGATAGGCTTTCGCAGAACTACGGTTCATGGTGGCAAATCCTGGGGCTCAATTCCAAGCCGTTTAAGCTGCTGCGCGAGCATCTCAGCGCGTTGGCGTTCTACATCTGCCCGCTGCTGCTGTGAATCTGCCCGCTGCATCTCAGCATCGGCACGTTGCATCTCAGCGTCGGCACGTTGCGTCTCAGCGTCGGCACGTTGCATCTCAGTGTCAGCACGTTGCTGTTCTTGTCCGGACCGTTCGGCCCCTGTGGCTATGGGGTTGCCGGTCAGATCCGTCCAACGTAGCCACCGATCCTGGTGCCCTTCGAAGTTACCATTCCAAAGTGTGATTCC
>JAYVPE010000106.1:0-2572 GCA_043757575.1 Pirellula sp. | reverse complement strand
CAAACAGTGCTTTTTGAGGACATTGGCGGTTTCATGTTGACCCCTCGATCCACGGTCGTATCGGGACCAGTCCCGTGCCATCAATTGTCGGAAGTTGCCATCCTGAAAAGACTCGATTCATTGCCAGGTTGCTCTTTTAAAGACGCGGCCATTAGCTCCAGCAAAGTAGTCGCACAGTATTTTATACCCGATCTCAACACTGCGAACGCTCTCTGGGATCTCGGCAAGCTTCGTATCATGATCAAGTCCGCAGGAGGGACTCAAGATGGAATTTTAAGAGTTCGTGTTACCGGCTCCAGCGTTTCTCAAACTCCCTCGACTACGATTTATGCAGAGATAGACATTCTGGAATCCAGTTTGGGACCAAATTACCGGTGGCTCACCATTCCAATTGCACCCGTCAGTCGCCAGATTGCGTCTACCCCTTTGTGCATCACGCTTTCATCCGCAGGCGGAACGGGCGATATCGCGTATGTGCAATCTTTCAAAAGTCCACTTAGCATGCCAGCCAATTGTAGTTTCCTGTCCTCTACCAACGGCGGGGCTAGTTGGTCCAATCCGGATCCGAAAAGTGGGATACGACTCTATGCCTATGGATTCTATGACGGCTACATGGGCAGTCGTCAATTTTTGACAAGCCTGGATTTGCGGTTAGTCAGCGCGAGGAACATCGCAATCATTGCAGAGACTTCGATTCGAATGCAGACCCAGCCGGAGCTGCCAACGACGGACGTGTTAACCATGGCGGCGGAGGAATAATTCGATGAACAGTAAAACGTGGCTTGTAAAGCGCAAGCGCCATCAAGGTTTCACACAGGTGGAGCTTGCGGTTTCCGTAGTCATCGTGGGGGTGCTCATGCTCGCGTCGTTAAATTCGATTGCCGCCTCGCGCCGAAGCCACTATGCAGAGTCAGCCCGGGCCATGGGTGGAGTTCTAGCTAACAACCTATTGGCCGAAATAAGCAAACTACCACTTCGGGAGCCAACTTGTGATTGTGGTTTTGGTCCGGAAGCTGGTGAAGTCGGGAGCGACCGTCGTTTGTTCGATGACATTGACGACTACGACAACTTAGTGGATTCACCCCCAAAACGTCGTCTGGGAACCGTACTCGATGGGTTCGACGGGTGGAGCCGAAGCGTGACGATTCAATATGTTCCGACGAACGACTGGATCGCGACATCCTCAAGCTTTTCAGGCGTGTACCGAATTGTTATTTCTATTAAGCAGGGCTCGGCTACCATTTGCAATCTTGTTGCTTACCGTACAAGTGCCTGTACTATTTCTCCCTCCATGAATTCACTCTAAGGCAGAGTCCATGTCGAAACCAGACCGAAACCAAGGCAGACAAAGATGTTTTAGGGGCCTACGTCGCCACGGTTCCGTTTATCTTACCGCCCTCGGTTCAAGCATGATTGTTGTTTGTTTAGGGCTTGCAAGCCTGCAGGCGGCTCGAGTGCAAAGACGGCTTTACGTAGGTTCAAACGATTTTATCAACGCTCGCATTTTAGCGAAAGCAGGAATGGAGTTCGGTCAAAGCCAGACGCAGTCCGGTAGTTCATGGCGAAGTGCCGCTGCTGCAAGTTCGACTACCACACGAAGCGTCAACGGTGGGAGTTTTAGCGTAACCCTTGCCGACCCCGCTGACGCAATCATCGGGAACAGTATTCTCGACCCGGTCCTCGTCACGTCCACGGGTAGTTATGGTTCAGCTCAATTCAAGATGAGTGCGTTGCTTGAACCGAGGAAGCAGATTTTCCCAAGCTGCCGAGCGGCTCTTTTTGCGAATCGCAATATCGAAATAACGGACGGAAAAATTGCGGCCAACCATTGGGCACTGTGTGGAAACCAAATGAACGTTTTTGGTTCCGGTGTCAGTAACATCGATTTGAATTGTTTTGCCGTTGGAGGCTTCTCCGGGTCAGGCTTCTCACAACGCAAGATCTCTAACAGCGTTTGGCCGGTTGAATCGCCTAACCTTGATCCCACCGCTTCCGATTTTGTCGCAAAATACTATCTGGATAATGGAGTGCTCCTCCAAGCGATTGATTTGCCAACAGGGGGAACGGAACTAATGAAGAATCCCGGCGTGGAGGTGGATTTATCGAATTGGAATGTCGGCATCGATTGTCGGTTGACAAGAAGTACAGGTCTAAAGTATTCGGGCATTGCTTCATGCATGGTTTCAGCGAGATTGCTTCCTTCCGCGTCGCCGTATTTCAATGTACTCGAGCATATTCGCGAGGGCAGGACCTTTACCTTCTCGTTTGCTGTTCGATCCAACCAAGACCAAGATTTTAACGGCACCTTGTCCATTGAAAGTACGGGAGGACTTCCTCAATTATACGATGCTACAGCAACCAAAGTCACCGCCCTTGCGAATGTATGGACGATCGTCACGAGCTCTTTTACCCCCGTTTGGACCGGCGCATTGACCAAGGCCGAGCTTCGATTTAAGGGGAGTACGCTGAACAATTATTGGGTCGACAGTGTCAGCCTCACCAACCCAGAATGGCAAGTCGGCAAACGCTATATCGATGCAAATATATTGAGCAACACGCGGAACCCTTACGG
>JAYVPE010000105.1:0-2573 GCA_043757575.1 Pirellula sp. | reverse complement strand
GGCAGAAAAATTATCTAGGTAATCCATCTTTTTGCCCTCCATTTTTCTGCCATTTCTCATCCGTTAGATCTAGTTTTATTGGTTGGCCGGAATGGATTTCCTGGCGCAGTTCATCCATGCATTTTTGAATTGAACAATGCATACTGAAGTCCGACACGATATCATGTTCGTAGGTCGGAGACGGTCTCTTACAGAATCGAGGCGCAATCGATTCAATACGTTTGTTTACGCTCGACCTTCGGAATGGAAGCGTGGTCTGCGCGAACAAACGGATGCAGCTAACCCCTCGGTCGACCGGCCTATTTTGGAACTATGTTACTTGCTCGGGCTAGCTGATCCGAGTCGTTGGGCGGAGCCAAACCAACACTGCATCCGAGGACCGGGGACCATGAAATGACAGTCAGACATGATAGCGATGGGCGGGCGCCGGAGGGTCAGCTTCGATCCTTCATCGAGAAGTTCGATCCGAAGGATCAGAAGCTCATCCGCTCGGTCCGGTCTGCCGTGCGGAAGCGATTCCCCACCGCCAATGAGCTGGTGTGGGACAACTACAACTTTCTCGTTATCGGCTATTCGCCAACGGACCGACCGACCGATTCGATCGTGTCGATCGCCGCGCGTGCGAACGGTGTGGGTCTATGTTTCATTCAGGGAGCGCAGTTGCGCGACCCGAGGAAGCTGCTGCTAGGTTCGGGAAAGCAAACCCGGTTTATCCGGATGGAAGCGGCAAGCCAGTTGGCGCATCCAGAGGTCGAGGCGCTGATCGCTGCCGCGATCGGTCAGGCGAAAACGCCGCTGCCTCCCAAGGGGCGGGGCAAACTTTTCATTCGGTCAGTTGCCGCGAAGCAGCGGCCACGTCAGAGGCCGACAAAGTGAGTCCGGTTGCCAGAACAAAGAGTCGATCAGCCGACAGCGCGCTTGGACCGCCCAACAACAGCATGCAGCGGACGGCGCTGCGCACCGCCGCTGACGCCGGTCGTTCGGTGGGTCGCGTGACTTGCTGCAATGGAAGCCTTGCGGGCATTGCAATGCGCTGGGTGCTATTTGGCCGTCGATCCGTTCCTCAGTGGGATTTTCATTTACTCCGATCCAGTCGCAGGGTTTCGAGATCGAAGGCGATAATCACGGTAGCCGACGCAGACGGGCGTGGATGCGTGTTCGATGGATCACACACTCCAATCGTCTCGAATCGAGTTGATGAACTGGTTATTATGTATCATCGCACTTCTAGGCCCCCAATGTGTTGCAGACTGCCTTCAGTACTCATACAATGATCGCTGTCAATGATCGTATTATTGACAATTGATTCGGCCAATTCAAGTTCGTACCGAGCTAGATGCAAGCCGTTGATCACCGTACAATGGGATGCAGTCAACCGTTCGGTCGACCGGGTTTGTAAGGTGCTTTTCGTACTTGCTCACGCTGCCTGATCCCAAGCGTTACGTCAGGATAAAAGCTGTAATGCCCGGAGTGTGGATTGGCGAGAACACCATTCCTGAATTGACTGAAGTTTCGGCTGGTTCATTCAGCTTTGCGCATCCATACCACCGCGAATTCTGGCCAGGAGTAATTGTTGTTTTCGTAGCAATCGTTTTTTGCTCCGCGATTTGTCTGCCGTTGGTTTTGTATCTCGAAAACCCGATTCATCGAATTGCTTCTGCAGCTATTGGCATTGTATTTGTGCTTGCGATTTCAAACGCATGTTGGGGATCCACTGGACGCATCATTGACACTCGACTACGCAAAATCCGACTGACATACTACATCTTTGGCAGAGAATTTTGGACGTGGCAATACGACATAATTGTTGGAGACTACTTTGCTATCAAAACAGGAAGTGATGAATACGCTACGGGAGGATTCCACTATGTTTACCTTTGTCGCTCCCGGCCCCTTTTCCTTTTTGCCGCCATTCATTTGCCCTCGGTTGCTGAATCGGCTAAACTTGTCCAGTCCTGCAATGAGATCGCTGCAAAGCTCGGCATCGAAAATCGAGGATATATTGGGACACTCGGATTTTTAAAGCAGTGGATAGGTTTCATTGCAGGTAAGACGTAACCAATCTAGGGTTAGATTCTAACCAATCTAGGGTTAGATTCTGCGGGGGTGATGTCGAGAAAGTCGATGGGCCAGGCGAGTGAATCGAAGAAGTGTTGCTCGGCGGCTCAAGAGTCGAGCCAGAATCTAAGCCTGTGTTCAAGAAGCTCATCGCGGCAGTGGGTGCCAATTTCGAATTGAACTCTCGTGCACATTCCCCTCAGGGCATTGCTTCGTCGTCCGTCGGCCCGTTCGGTTCCAATCTTTCACCGCCGAATCCTCAGCGGCTTGTTTCCACTCGTTCTCAACCGTCCGTCAAACGTTACATACCCAATTTTTATCTCGCGATTGATTGGTTTTTCACTCAATTTCGCTCATTTTCTGGACTCGGTGCGCACCGATTGCGCAGACGAGTCGTCTTGCTCGTCGAAATTCCTATGTTCTGATAAACTCACTCTCGATGTTAGCTGCTGTCCAAAGACGTCTCCAATAAGTTCGAGGGTGGTAATACTCCTACTAGATTCGTTTTGCTTCGC
>JAYVPE010000104.1:0-9513 GCA_043757575.1 Pirellula sp. | reverse complement strand
GACCTCAAAGATCGGTTTGATCTCGCCTTTCAACGAAATGTCTCGTGTTTTGCCGTCTTTGTGAATCAATGCCACTTTGGAATGGAATAATCCAGGCCCATCGCGTTTGACAGCAAACAGAAGCTCTCGGATGATATGCCCATCTTTGGTAATCGGTTCGGAGAGTTTTGCCGTCGTGCAACTACACGAGGGCTTAACTGATTCGATGGGACTGGTGGTTGAATCGCATGCGAGTTGTACACGACAGGTCATCAATTCAGATACAAAGAAATCGCCAATTGAGATCGTATCATCTGTCCCGACTAAAACCGTGCTGAGCGTTCGAACCTCCGCCCTACCAACGTCATTAATTCGTTGATCATCAACTGCTTTTACGTCCGCACGATCTTGGCTCGACGCATTGTTGGACGACAGTGAAAACACCAGCAGTGAAACTAAGCATCTCGCGATACCGTACTCGATAAAAACGTTGTGCAAACAGGGCATCGCTATTTTCTCGTTTACCTACAGGGGATCGTGCGATTGAGTCAGTGCTTATCGCACTTTAACGACGTTGGTTCTTCGGTTATTTCGATTCGCAATTGACCGGATACAACGGGCCGAAGCTTTATTGTCCTCTACTACTAATAAGCACCGAATGCGCTCGCAACTTGCCGGAAAAATCGAAATTTTTCAAAATAGTCGAAACTAGCTGGTCAACTCGGGCGTTTCTTTCTGATGGCTGATGGCTGATGGCTGATGGCTGATGGCCGATGGCTGATCTGACCTATCGAGAATTCGACGAGTCGTGTCCGTAATTACTTTGCGCATGCCATCCAATACCTTTGTTGTCACTCCGAGCTTGCCAGCAATTTCGAGATACGCAAATCCTAAATTCATGTGCTCGAGGACGCTTCGATTTTGTGGTTCTAAGCAATCTGATATCACACTCAGCAAATCGTTAGTTTCCGCGATTCTGTCGGGACGATCCGACTCCTTTTTATCGTGCAGGTCTCCGATTGTCTCGATCTCTATGAATTCACTCAGACCAACTCGCTTTAAACTGCGAACATCCCGTACGGCATTTTTTGCTTGATGATGCGTTATCGTCCAGCAAAGTGGGATGGTCTCACTTCGATCGATGTGGACCTCATTAACACGATTCCGAAGTCGCTCTATCAGCTCAAGAATAATCATCAGCTTCAGTTGCTCGACGTCAATCGTTTCTCGAAGCGTTTCCGGTATAAGTCGTCGTACCCAACTCTGAACCAATTTGTCGTGAGCACCATAAAGCTCGTACTCAAATGCACGACGTTCAGGAGTCACTTCGTTCGTTCGATCGGGTACGATCGATTTCGATTGATCGCAAATTGATTTGCAAGTCATTCTGGATTCCCTCAAATGTCAACTCGAGCAGTTGCAAAGATCTGGCGGTCCGGTACGCGACCCTTGAGCATTTGAACAGACATGGTTCAAAAATCAAGTAGAATTTTGAATGATTCAAAAAATGCTGGACCGAGTTTTTTCGATTCATCCGCTTCCGATCCTTTTCATGCTTCAACGAAAACTTTTCGGACTACATTTCCCCGATATAGCTCCCGGGAAAAAAACCAGGGCATTACGCTAATGACTCCGATGAAAACACGAGGGTGTAGTTCTTCGACCAACAATTTCCTCGCTTGCGCCGCACGAAGAACCTCTCAATTCGGGACTAAATATACTCGCTCGGACTTCAGTGTTTCACCAGCGTAGCTTAAGCACGCTTGAATGTCTTCCGCAGTCAAGTGGTCGTACTCGCGCAGGATTCGCTCGACCAACCAACCGCGTCCCATCAGGTCAATAACGAACTCGACAGCAATGCGAGTCCCTTTGATCACGGGCTTGCCCACCAACACTTGTGGATTGATTTCGATCCGTTCTTGCCACCGCATAAAGCACCTCAACTTTCTAGTTCAATCTCGTCGCAATCCATATATCTCAATGTATGGCGATTTACAGCCCCAACCCTATCTTCCTCTCCAGAACGTCACAAGATCATGTGGTCCGGTCGGCTACAGTGCACGCTTGAAATAATCAATAAGATGATCATAGGCGTTGACTGCTTGACGTGGCTTTGCAATTTGTACCGGACACTCAATTGGCATTTGTTTTCGCTGCTATTAGGTAGGAAAATGGAGGTAGGAAAATATAGAACAAACTGCTCTCATTTTCCTACCCCCATCTTCCTACCTCTTTTTTTACCCTGAGACTAAGGATATGCAACTTTGCTTGCTGGGTAAGAGATGCAGCGGCTCGAAAAACTTTTGAAGTTTTGGCTGAAGTGGGTCGATACGACTCGTTCGCACGAAAGCGAACGACTTGGGGGGTCCAAGTCGACTACTACGGATGGCGGTTTCTCACTTTTGGGGAGGTCGCGACCTATGTCTATCGAGTTTTTGAATACTGTGATTGGTTGTTTGTTCTTTGGAGTATGGCTAATTGTCGGCCATATCATGACGGTGGATTATTTTTAGTAACTGATTGACGGTCGTAACGACTGGAAATCTACTTAGTCGTTCTGTTCCTGAACTTTGTTGCTCTTACGCTTGACTGATCCCATCTCGATGGCCACCGAAATCCGACTGCCCAAAATCAAGTTCTGCGGCTTGACCAGGACAGAGGACGTCGTAGCGGCCATCGAATGCGGGGCGGACGCCATCGGCTTGAATTTTTACAAGCCAAGTCCTCGCTACGTATCGCCAGAGACTGCTAGGGGTTTGAGCCAGGCTGCCGAAAAGCTCGTATTGCGAGTCGGCGTCTTCGTAAACGCGTCGCCCACCGAGGTCGATGCGGTTCTTGCCATTTGCCCGCTCGATTGTATTCAGCTTCATGGTGACGAGACACCTGAATGGATAGATGATGCTGAGGTCATCCCGTCCTTAAAATCGCTATTATTTATCAAAGCCATCGCTTGGCGCGACTTGGAAGAAGACAGACAAAAGGTTTTGACCTGGACGCGAAGAAATCATCCTCGCTTGCTCGGACTTTTGGTGGATGCCTATGACCCTGTTCAACGCGGTGGAACAGGCAAGATCGCTCGATGGGATTTGCTTTTCCCACGACCGGAGCTATTCCGGAATACATCGATTTTGCTGGCTGGTGGTCTGACGCCTGAGAATATTTCGCAAGCGATTGAAATTGCAAAACCAGATGGTGTGGACTTGGCGTCAGGAATCGAGTCCGCTCCAGGAATCAAAGATCACTTAAAAATGCAAGTAATTACGGCTGTTGCCAGAAAATGTTTCGCAAAAATTCGCAGGACTGGCTGCTAGCCCGGATTATTTATTGGCTATCGAGTTTTCATTGTAAGGTAATGCTGCGAAAGACATTGCGAAAAGCAGTTTAAATGCAGACTGTTTTTCGTAACCCGTTGCGTAAGCGAGGGATTTTGTTGCTGGCCCTCCGCTTACCGGGTTGTTGATTTAATGTGATTTACAAAAAAAGTAATTAGCCGATGGGCGTTAGCCTGGACTGTTGGCGAGTCAACCGACGCTAACGCGTTGCGGCTAATTAAATCAACAAACCGTAACGCGTCGGGTGGTGAATAATCCGCGCTGGAAGCCTGTCCTTCGGTGCCGATGGGCATTTTGGGAAAACCTTGCTAAACTAATGGTCTTGAAATTGGGGCCTAGTCGCAAACGGAATGGCTTGAGTCCCCACCGCAGTGCTGCACTAGATCAATGGATCCCGTGCAACACTTCGCTTTTCGTACCTTTGAACAATTCGAATCGGTTTGCACATGAGTTTGGACCAATACAGTTTCTGCCCTTGCGGCAACGGAAAGAAGATCAAGTTCTGCAAATGCAATGAGCATTTTCCAGAGATGCAAATTATCCATCGCATGATCGCTGGCGAACAAAATGTCGCGGCCCTGGATCGCATCAACGTTAATCTCAAGACGCTGCCGTCCGAACCATGGCTTCTGGCGATGAAATCGGAACTCCTGCTTCAATTGGGGGAACTGGAATCGCTTGAGGAAACCTCCGCCAAATTCATACGGCTCCAACCCGACAATCCACTTGCCAAACTCTACCGATCGCTGGTTGCAGTCGTTCGCGGCAACACCGAAGAGGGTGCAACACTGTTGTTGCATGCCATCTCGGATGCCACCGAAGCTTTACCTCCGTTGACGGCTACCGTCGCAATGAATCTTATGGAGTCGATGGGCCAACGAGGCATGATCTTGCCAGCGTTGCTCCACTGCGAAATGCTGCTCGATATGGGTGGAGACATGGTTCGCGTCGCGTCAAGTGCGTACGACTCGCTCATTTCGCATTCCAACTCAAACACGCTTTCGCGAGAATCGCTCCCCTCTCCGATCGAAGCTGAGGATGCACCCTACGCGGAACGTTTAGCCGAAGCCAATGCTTTAGTCGGCTCCTACCGCATTTCGACCGCCAAAACCAAACTCGAGTCGATGCAACGTGAATTCGGAGCTCAAGCTCCGATCCTCCAGGTGCTGCTGTATTGCCAACTGATGCTGACCGACGTCGAATCGGCTGGAATAACCTGTCGCAAGATTGCCGACATCGCTTCTTTACCTCAACCGCAACGAATCTACTACCAAGCTCTCGGTTACGATTTGGCACCTAAAGCGACCGGGGTTGCTGTCAATGAAGAGCTCTGCCAGTACGTGATTGAGGACACCGAATTCGAACAAAAACTAAAGGAGAATAAGCACCTGTTGCCGATCGCCGTCGATCAACTCAAAGGCTTGCTCGATGCATTTCTGAGTGAAGAAGTACCACCCAAGCTTGCATTTGTCTGCATCGAACCCGTGCTTCAAGAACAGTTTGGCGAGCTGGATGCAGCCCGCAGCGGAAGCTGGATGGCTTTCTACGGAAAGCAGACGGACAAACCGGCTCGATTGATATCGCTTGAACCACCGATCGGTACGCGTCGAGTGATTCTGGAAACGACAAAGCAGGAACTTGGCATCGGTTCGCTCAATCGCGAACTGTTAGAAAAGATGCCGTCCTCCTACTTATCGCAAGTCACTGCTTCCATCATGCTCCGCAAGCAGGTTGCCCCGGAACGTCGCTCGGCTCTCAACGATGCTACCCGCCAGTTGGTGCTCGACGGATTTCTGGACTACCCTCAAGAATGTTTGTCCGGAAAATCTCCTCGCGAAGCGGCTGGTAACGATTCTTTGAAGCTCAAGCTGGCTGCCTTGCTATTGCATTGGCAAGGCTCCGGGACATGCTCGCTAACGGACAATCAATTCAAAGAACTCCATCAGCAACTACAATTGCAGGTGCCGAAGATTTCGGCCTCAGAGGACGTTTTCGACCTGGTGGGCGGTGCAAGCTATTTCTGGACCGACTTGAACGATATCGATCCCAACAGTCTGATCCAGTTGATGCAGTCGGCTTTGACGCGAGGCGTCACTTCGATCTATGAAAACCTAATCCAGAAGAGTGAGCAAATACAATGGCCAGACGAGTTCAAGCTGTCGGCAGAGTACACGCAGCTCAATCTAAAGACTCGTACCACTAGCGACCCAGACGAAGTGGAATCGCTTCTGCGACGAATCGTGGAAGCTGGCAAAGAGCTCGGTGTGCCAATCGGGAACGCGGTTTTGGAACGCGTTGAGGTCCTGAACATGCTTGGCCGTTCTGGGGAATCACGGCAGTTCTTGGAGCAATCGCTTCGGGACAATCCCAACGATCCGGTTTTGCTCCAATTCGTCCAGACGGCCATGATGCGACATCAGCAAGCGCAGCGAGCACGCGGTGGTCGCCCGGAAGCTGCCATTTCATCGAGCTCTGCACCCGCATCAGGACTCTGGACACCGGGCCAATCAGAAGAACCGCAATCCAGCGCAGGGGGCGGATCGGGCGGTGGCAGCAAGCTTTGGATTCCCGGTATGGATTAAAACCTGCCAGTTTAATTCGACCTGTACGATTGAATCGCGTTGGAACGCTACAAACAAGAATTCCTAGTCCTGGAGGGACGAAATGTTGTAGCCATGGGCATCAGCCCACGGTCTTCATGTCATTGTGAGTTGAAAGTCCCGACGGGACGATAGGAAGTCTCCATAGAGATCGATCGCTCATGTCGTCCCTTCGGGACTTCTGCAATGGTTTGCCAACAAATCCATGGGCTTTCGCCCATGGCTACAGCATGCCGCCGCTTCACGGCTAGCGGCAATGTTGCAAAACTTAATTTCGCAGGCAATCCAATCGTACCTGCCAGTTTAATTTACATGGATAGACAGGATATACAGGATACGGAACCTTATTTTTTCGTATCGAGTTATTGATACCCGTGCTACAAATCGTCGAATGGAAGATCTTGCGCGCTTCGCTCCGCCATCCCTTCCTTAAAGTGTTTGCGGCAAACAGTGACATACCTCTCGTTGCCGCCAATTTGAATCTGCTCGCCGTCGCGGACAGGTTTTCCGTTCGCATCAATCCTCAAAACCATCGTCGCTTTCCGTCCGCAATGACAAATCGTTTTAATTTCATTGAGGGTGTCGGCCCAGGCCATTAAATGGTGACTGCCTTCGAATAGATTGCCTTGAAAATCTGTTCTTAAACCATAGGTCAATACCGGTATATCCAGATCATCGCAGACGTCGCTGAGCTGTCGCACTTGCTGCTTGGTCAGAAATTGTGCTTCATCTACGAGCACACAATGGACGATCTGCCTGGCATGTTCTTTTTGAACGGATCGAAAAAGATTATCCGATGGCGAAATAGCAATGGACTCCGATTGCAGTCCAATTCGAGAACTCACTCTTCCGACACCAAACCGATCGTCAATTTGCGGCGAGAATACGAGGGTGTGCATGCCGCGTTCTCGATAGTTATAACTGGATTGGAGAAGTATCGTCGACTTGCCCGCGTTCATCGTTGAATAGTAAAAGAACAGCTTGGCCAACTATCCGACTCCTACGGTGGTTTCGATAGCCAATGGTTTGGCAATCGAAACAAAAATGTCGTGCAACGAAGGCTTCACCATCTCAAAATGCTCGACGTCGCCCGCCGACATGAGCGATTGAAGTATTTCGCGACGATTCGCGTCCCTTGACAAAACAAGATCCTTGAATCGTCCGCGGTCGATTTGTTCGAACACACCCGGTAGGGACGGAGGGAAGTGGTCACGATTCGATAGACGAACTCGTAGCCGCGGCTCGCCATATTGGACGGCAATATGCTCCATGGAATCATCGACAACTTTTTTGCCTTGAAAGATCATGCAAACCCGATCGCACAATTGCTCTGCCATCCCCATATCATGTGTACTAAAGATCACCGTCGTTCCCGCATTCCGCAAACGCAATACGGCGTCGCGGAGCACCTCCATGTTGACCGGATCAAGGCCAGTAAACGGTTCGTCGAGAATCACTAATTGGGGATTCGCGACGACGGCACTGATAAACTGGATCTTTTGGGCCATCCCTTTGGACAACTGATCGATCCGTTTCTTGTGCCAATCGTTCGCACCGAGTTCCTTGAGCCAGCGTTCAATGCTCGCGTCGGGTCGTTGCATTCCTTTGATTCTGGCAAAGTACCGTAAGACTCGTTTGACAGTCATCCTGCGATAAAGCCCCCGTTCTTCCGGAAGATAGCCGACACGATCATCGGCGCACTCGCCATGGTCATTTCCCAATACCGATACCGAACCTGTATCGGGTTTGTAAATGCGCAGAATCATTCGCATAGTAGTGGTTTTGCCAGAACCATTTGGGCCAATGAAACCATAGATCGAGCCCGTCGGAACCGACAAATCCATGGGAAAAACCGCTTGATGGCTACCGAACTTTTTGGAAACTCCAAGGAGTTCAACGGCCAGCGAATTCATTTGGGAAACATTGGGTAGGAAGGTAGTAGTGAAATCATCTACTATGATAAGGTTAAGTGTGATCGAGTATAACAAGTTTTTCCGTACGCAGCTCGTTCCCAGTTTTATCGCCGTTTCGCTACCGTTTCAACACCGAGGCTTCTCAAATGACCCCTTCTTCGAAACTCCGCACACCCAATTCGAGTGACCGACTTTGCGTTCCCGCCCACTCGCTCCAACGACGTACATTTTTGGGATTGGTTGGCGGAGCATGCGCTGCCGGATTTTGCCATCCCTCTTCATTCGCGGTCGATCGATTTGAACGACCGGTTCCAGGCCAGCTTCGATTGAGTCTGGCCGCATACTCATTGCGAGACCGGCTAACCAAAAAAACCGACAGCATGGATCTCTTCCAGTTCGTGGACTTCTGCCGAGAGCAAGGTATTCCCGGAGCGGAGCTTACCAGCTATTACTTTCCGAAAGAAGTTACGAACGAATACCTCGTTGAGTTAAAGCAGCACTGCCATCGACGCGGCATAACGATTTCGGGAGGGGCAATCCGCAACGACTTCTGCCAAAGTGACGCTACTAAAGTCAAAGATGATCTGGAACAGGCCAAACGTTGGATCGATCACTATGCCGTGCTCGGTGCACCGGTGATTCGAATTTTTGCCGGCACCCAGCCCAAAGGGGACACCTGGGACGCAACCGTCAAGCGGTGTGTGGAAGCCTGCGAAACGTTGGCCAAGTATGCCTACAGCAAAGGAGTTTATTTAGGTTTGGAGAACCACGGTGGCGTTACCGAAAAAGCGGAAGGCCTACTAGAAATCGTCAACAAGATCCAATCGAAGAGCTTCGGTATCAATTTTGACTCAGGCAATTTTAATACGTCAGCTAACCCCTATGCCGAGTTGGAAATGATTGCACCCTATGCAGTCAATGCACAAATCAAAGTCGAGATCTCGGCGAACGGCCAGCGACAAGAAACGGACTTAGCGCGCGTGTTGGACATCCTGCGCAGGGCTGGCTACAGCGGCTGGGTTGCATTGGAATACGAAGCCTCCGAAGACCCGATGATTGCCATCCCGAAATGGCTGCAAAAACTCAAAGGGTTGATTGCATAAGCCGACCAAGTGCTATGCCACTCTATTTATCATCAACCTCAAACAATTCAGCGAGGATTAGTTTTGAAAAGGGACGGCATTTGGGTGCAAGTTGCTGCGGTGGCACGACAATCTCGATGTTGCGGTAATGCTTTCCATCGCTTCCAGTCATCACATGGATTCGCGACGCGGGAACGTCTATCACCCAGTATTCCACTATGCCACTCTCAGCGTACAAGTCCGCCTTTTCCTGAAGGTCAGCGGCGATACTACTATCGGAAACTTCAATTAGAAGCAGGACATCTTCTGCCGTTGGACGGGTTCGTCCGTAACGTCGCGGTTTCAACCATAACACGTCAGGTTCCGGTCGATTGTCATCGCAGACAAAACCGCATTGGACGCGAACCGTGACTTCGGATGCTGCGGTTTTTTCTGTTGACCACCGGATGAGAAAATCGATGTAGTCGTCGTGAACAGGACCAGCGGGATTCATGAATCGCAACTCCCCTCGGATAAGTTCAATTTTTCTGGGGCCGAACCCGTCGAAGGCTCCCCGCAGGACCATCGAGTCAAATTCGCTACCGGTGACTTTGGCCAAAACGCTCAT
>JAYVPE010000103.1:0-2578 GCA_043757575.1 Pirellula sp. | reverse complement strand
CTGGTGCACGGCAAACCCACACCAACTTGCCGAGAACGTTATGATCGAAAACAAGTCCTCTCTGGCGGGCATGACTTCACACAAACTAACCATCGCCGCTGTAGCATCGCCTGACCCAACAACTGTGCTCTGGGAGGATTGCAGCAAACCTTGGGTTCATGTGTTGAACATGGACACATCCAATTCCGTCGACGCAAATGAACTACGTTGTATCCACGGACCAAGGTACTTGATGCCAGTCGACGATACGAAATGGGCCATCCATGAAATCATCGCAGCAGATCAAGCTATGCAATGCTGGCTAGAAGCTGTCGAAGAATTCTGAGGCGTTCACAACGCATCGCACTCCTTACGGCAATGGGCAGATGCTTAAGCTTTCGAACCGCACTTTGCAGTCTGCATCGTGAGCTTGCAACATAATTGTCCCCGCTTCGGTTCTAAGACCCTTGCGAGGGTTTTCGTTTGGGGATCGGGTGTCTTGCCAATCCACGACTTGAACGCCGTTTACCCAAGTGCTAAACAAGTTTCCGTCAGCGACTATCGTGAGAAACGTTATGTCGGTTGACTCCGAAAGAACCGCCCTTGCGTTTTGCCTTCTGAAGATGGCACCCATGCCCGCATCCACCGGTCGACGCCGATCCTCCTTAAATCCGTGATGAACTTGGCATTCATAGCCATTCAAATCCTCGCCGGGAATACAACGGAAGAACAGACCTGAGTTGACGTTTTCCGCAAGCGTTTGAACGGCGAATTGCAGACAACAGTTGGCATGCGGTTGCAGCAGTTCGATATGACCTTTCCCACCGATCAATGTCAACGATCCTTCCTCGTTGAGTTCCGCTTTCACATTGCCGGCGGGGGAATTAAACTCCTTCAGGTCCATGGTTGGCAAGATGGCGTAGGTGATGGGTCGAACCTGGACGTTGCGAAAGCGAATTGAGCCCTCTCGAAACTGCAAACCAATGAATCCGGCTGTCAAACCGGTTGTATCGATATAGTCTGCGGATAGCTGGCCGTCTACCCAGGATTGCACGTGTTCCCGATCCACCATCGCATGTAATGTATGCCACTCACCTGACTCCGGTTCATCGACCTGATCGTTCACCTTAACTCGACCCACAAGTGAACCAGTTGGAAATGGGTTGTCTGGCGGTGCGATATTCAATTCATAGCAATCTTTGGTTGGGTCGGTTGGGACCGACGGAGTTCGCAGAAACACTCCGCTGTTCGTTTTCTCTGCTCCTTTGTACTCCAACATCAGTTCGAAATCAGAAAATCGGACGGAGGTACAGAGTAGCCCAGCGTCACCCTCGGTTGCAACCAACACGCTTTCTTCGACCTTCCAATTGGCATTGCCCGTATTACGCCAGCCCATTAGCGATTGGCCATCGAATAGCCGAATCCAACCCACATTCAATTCGTCAGCCGGCAATCGGGTAGCCAACAATTTCTCGACGTCCACCGAAGGATTGAGTGGCGGGTCTACAGGATTTGCATCGGCTTGCGGAGCAACCTGTTTAGAGGATGTAGTGTCATTGGGGTTCGAGTCTTGACCGTTTTTATTACTAGGGTCCGTTTTCGGATCCGTTGGGAGCTGCTGCGTTTTATCTTTTGTCTCGGCTGTCTCATTCGAATTAAATGGAGTTTCGTTGCAACCGAGTTCCGATACGAGAATCAAGCCTACAAAAAGAAACGGGGCAATGGCAATTGGTTGGTAAGTAAATCGTCCGAAATTTCTAGCCATGCTGCGAAATGCTCCGGTAGTTGGGGTGTTGCCATTGGATCACCGCGCCAACGAAGTTCAACGCGATTGATCGATTCCATCATATCGGTGATCGGCACTGTCGCCAAACCCCCAATAACAATCAGCGGTCGCGAGAGTCCATTGATCAAAAAGTGTAGGTCCGAGGGTGCGGGTTCAAGACAAAATTGAATAACCTGACTATTGGAAAGTCTTGTAGGACGGTGGAACGACCGAAAGGCGAAAATCTCCATTCGATTCGGTTCGTTCGGTTCGGTTCGTCCATCGACCTGCCAATGTGTTTTGAGCGAAATCCTGTGCGTGCTATTCACATTCCTGCTCGCGAAACTCATGGCTTGGGAAAACGCCCGATCCGTCGACGCTATACCAACGGTCAAGAGCTGCGGACCATTCTTGTAGATTCTTGACGCGGGCAAAACTCTCTCGGACCTCGAGTGATTGCGGATGGAGGGCAGAGTACTTGATACCAAACTTGCGCATTGGAACGCCAGCTTTGTCTTGACCGTACAGTTCTTCTGCTAACTTAAAATGCTCTAAAATCACTTCGCGTTGGCGGAAAAGTGTGGGTGGCGGCGGCAGGGACTGCCCATGGAATATTGCTCGACATTGCTCAAAGATCCATGGATTGCCAATGCAACCGCGGGCCACGGTTACGCCGTCGATGCCGGTTTCCTGCATCATTCGCAGGCAGTCTTCTGCGGTGAACAGATCGCCGCTTCCCAGAATGATGCGATGAGGGCCAACATGCTGTTTGACCTCTCGCAAAAACTCCCATCTGCTCGGCCCGTTATAGCGTTGTACTACCGTACGACCATG
>JAYVPE010000102.1:0-2595 GCA_043757575.1 Pirellula sp. | reverse complement strand
CGGTCCGGAGATTGAAGCTGGCTTGAATCGATTCCGAGGTGGTGGGGATAGAGGTTGGACCGACGACAGAAGTCCGTTTGATGTAAATCTTTTTGTCGGTAGGACCAATGGAATCACAAGTTCCAACGAAGTTTACCGCGGTCATGCTCAGCGGGGCATTGGACACGACCGCACGATGTCGTTTCCTTTTTTGACAACCAATTCCGCTCTGCCGGTTACGTCACTAGGAAATGGAACGACCGAAAAGTACGTTGTGGTTCGCAATGCGTCGTCCATCATCAGCGGGGGCCGAATTCTGGTCGACAAGGATTTGGGTGCAAACAACAACCTCAATCAGATTATTCCTGAATCGGGAATCTTTGTATCGGGTGGTGCATCACCGACATTGCTCAATAACGTTTTTGTCAATGTTCAGACACCAATCGTGCGAGAATTCACTGCGGGTCAAGCAAACTCAGCTCGACCCTCTGCAGTCATTGTCGGTGGATCGACATACCAGTTTGCCGAAAGCCGTCAGGCGTTTGCATACTTAGGACAAACTGTAGAAACGTCCCCAACAAATGTTGCTTTCACGAACTTGGACTTCAACTTTACGGCAGGCGATACGGAGCAACTATTTGTGGATGTGCCAGGCGGCAACTTCTTGCCAGCTCCTGGGTCTCGCGTTATTGACAGTTCGATTGACTCATTATCGGATCGTGAAGCGTTCCGAGCGGTCAAGTTGGCTGTTGGTATATCGCCATCACCGGTACTCGCACCGGACCGCGATCAGAGCGGCCAGTTGCGTGCCGATGATCCGAACGTCGCGCCGCCTAGCGGTTTGGGTGGTAACGTGTTCAAGGATCGCGGTGCGATCGATCGAGCTGACTTTGTCGGTCCGACCGCCATCTCGTTGAATCCAGTCGATAACGATGCACAAGGTGTCGATATTGATCCGACGATTTCTGTTGTGCGTTTAACGAAGGGTGTTTATCCAGAATTCCGCATTCAACTAAAAGACGGCTTTGAAACTGGAAACCTGCAAGCTGGTACAGGCATCGATGACAACTCCGTGACGGGTCGCGAAGGTGGTAATCGATTGCCGGGCTCTGTCGTAACTATTACAGAAAACGGTCGTCTGTTGGTCGAGGGGATCGATTATGCATTCTCCTACAATACGACGACAAATGAGATTGTTCTCAAACCGTTAGCGGGCATTTGGAAAAACAATCGAGTCTACGACATTACGCTCAATAACAAAGATCGATTTGTCATCGACGCGCCTGCTGGTGATCAAACGGCGGACGGTGATAGCTTCACCGTTCGCGACAGCGCTGGCGGCAATGTAACCTTCGAATTCGATAGCGGTTATCGATTGCAGATTCCACAGGGCGTTGAGTTGATTGTACCTTTGGCCGGTGGTGGTGCTGGGGGCATCAATGATGGTGACCGTTTCGTTATCGACAATGGCATTCAAGGCTTCACGTTCGAATTCGACAATAACAACAATTCGATTTCGGGCAATTTTCGCGTGCCATTCACCTCCTTATCCACTCGCTCGGACATTGCGAACGCAATCGTGACTGCATTGTCTGCGATACCAAACATTGTCCCCCGAATTATCGGTTCCGGAAATGTTTTTGTAGGCTCCGTATTAGGTGCCTACGCAGACACGACGGATGCCGCCGCGCTGACACAGCCCAAATCCACCGTTGCGTTGCTCGTGCCAGCTCTTGGAACTCGACCTGGCGGAGTCACCGATGGTCAAACATTTGGACTGTCGGATGGTCGCCAGAGTCTGATATTCGAATTCGACGGTGATCGTGCTGTTCAGCCCGGCAATATTCGAATCGACATCTCCCAGGCTAGTACCGCAGCAGAGGTTGCTGTCGTGATCAAGTCCGTGTTAGAGTCGTCGGGACTGGCGCTCGCGACTCAGATTGTGGACGGTGACAAGGTTTACTTGGGATTACCAAACGCTGGACGGTTCGATCCTATTGGTTCCACTTTGCGAAGTGTGGGCGTATCGCGTGCTTTGGTGGATGGCCAGTCCATCTCCATTACTCGGACCGTCGGCGCAGTAGTGACAACCAAAGTGTTTGAATTCGATACCGATCCAAACCCGGGGTTAGTCGCACCCACAAGCGTACGTATACCGATTTCCGTTTCGGACACCCAGTCCGATATCGGGCAAAAATTGGCGACCGCGATCTCGTTTTCTGGCCTTGGGCTAGAAGCGCAGCACGTTGGCGATGGAAATGTTTTTGTCGGGGGAACCGCTGAGCATTCCATTTCGACTGCCAATGCAAGTTCTGTTGGTTTATTCGGTCGGCCTGGAGTACAGAGCAGTACGACTTTGGATATTTTCGGCACTTTGTTGATGCAATTGCCACCACGAGGTGGAGTCGATGTCGTTGATGATACACGGTTTACGATCACCAATAACAACCGAACAGTAACGTTCGAGTTTGACGGCAATTTTAGTGGGCCAAGCACCCCTGCCAATGTGGCCGTTCGGTATACCGCAGCGAGCACGTCGAGCGACTTGGTAGCAGCCCTATTACCGTTGATTGCCAATGCAGGGTTAGGAATCATCCCTCGCGATGCAGGTGGCGG
>JAYVPE010000101.1:0-2596 GCA_043757575.1 Pirellula sp. | reverse complement strand
ACGATGGAATGAGCATGTTCGTGAAACTAAACTGTGAATTGCGGATGATGGAAGAAGTGAAGTCAACCTTTTTAAGCTTTGTTAACTCATTGCGTTGGGAGTAATTCCGCGTGGCAACTGGAACTTTTAGTAGTGGTAGAGTAGCAACGACGACCGCTCCGCTGGATATTGCGCGAGGGGCATGGCTCGTTATGCGCGCGATAGGTTCGCTCAAGATCACGGTAACCATGTTTGCATTGGGGACGTTGATCCTATTCATCGGTACGCTTGCACAAGACGAAGAAACCATCGTCGACGTCAAGAAACAGTATTTTAATAGTTGGATTGCAAAGGTTCCGTTCGACGTTTTTAGGCCACAGACCATTTCGCCTCACAAAGTCGCTATCCCCTATGCTTTTGCCATTCCCGGTGGGGCTGCTATTGGATTGATTTTGCTCATCAATTTGATCGCCGCCAAAATGACTCGCTTTGCGATGAATGCAAAGGGAGGTCGATTCGTTGCGGGATTGTTCTTTACGATCGTTGGCTTTGCGTTGGTTGGCTTAATCGTTGTGAGTGCTCATTTAGGAGACGGTTTGCAAGGTGAACCGCCCTTTAGTTACGACTGGCTGTGGCGCGGGGTAAAGGCGAGCGTTTGGGGCCTTGCCGCAGGTGCCTTGGTTTGGTGCATTGGCTGGAATCCAAAAACTCGCGTCATTCGATGGACCATTTGGACGGTGACTGCAATTCTGCTAGGCGTTAGTTACTTCTTGATTGCGACGAACGATGCCTATCGAATTCCTGACCCAGGTCTTCGTATCGTTTGGCAATTGACCAAAAGCTTAGTCGTTAGCGTAGTACTGTTAGTCGGCTTGTTACTGTTGTTCGGCAATCGAGGCGGCAACGTCTTGATCCACTTGGGGGTTGGCCTTTTGATGCTCGGCCAGTTCATTTTCGGTGACGCTCAGCGTGAAGAACGGATGGCAATCTTCGAAGGACAACGGACTCAAGTTGCTTATGAGATGGATACGGTCGAATTGGCGTTTGTCGATAAAAGCGCTGACGACAAAAACCATGTGATTGCTTTTGACCACCCTATGTTGGAAAAATCGGCGGCAAACGGCAAATTCATTTCTTCAACGGAACTTCCTTTTGAAGTCCGTGTCGATCGATGGATGACCAACTCCTCACGTGAAGAACGCAAGCGTCCAGCCCAGCCATCGGACGAGGATTTTGAATTAACTGGCGTGGGAATTCGCGAATATAGATTCCTAGAAATCCCGAAGTCCGGCGGAGCCAAAAGCGAATCCAACTTTGCAACCGCATATATCACCCTCCGCAATAAAAAAGATAAAAAACCGATCGGCTCCTACGCAGTAAGCCAACTCCTCAATGATGACGCGATCATGTACAAGTCAGAATACGAACAAGCTGAAGCGGCCGGCAAGACGTGGGACTTCGGACTTCGTTTCCGTCGAAACTACAAACCGTATTCGGTGGTATTGGATGACGTTGTGCTTGAGCAGTATACGGGAACATCCAAGCCCAAGGACTATTCGTCGTTCGTCAAGATCACTGACCCGCAGGGAGAAACGCTGCAGCAAGGCCGGATCTGGATGAACAATCCGATGCGGTTCCGGGGCGAAACTTTTTACCAATCAGGCTATATGAATGGGAGCCAGAACCCATACGGTGTGGAGCAAACCACGCTTCAAGTCGTTACCAACGCAGGTTGGCTGATCCCGTATGTAGCGTGTGTTCTATCGGGGCTAGGAATGCTAGTTCACTTCGGTGGAACGTTTGGTCGTTTTGCATCGCGGTACGATCGTTTGCAGTTTACCAATGGGCAAATGCCTGTATCCAAGTTCGGGAAATACCCGATCATTGGGATCGCGATCCCTGCGATCCTTTGCGGTAGTGTTGTAGTCTGGATTGCAAAGAGTGCCGCACCACCCAAGGTCGATCGCGACGAAATTAACTGGTATGCAATAGGAGAAATACCTGTTCAGTTTGGTGGCAGAATCAAGCCGCTCTCATCCGCAGCGGGTGAAGTTCTCGAGATACTTTCAAACAAACGGTATGCATTGAGCAACGATGGTCACGAGTATGAGCCGATTCACAAGACGGGAAAGGCAGTTGAGGCAAGCAAGTGGATCATGGCAGTCTTTGCTCGCGAAGATTGGGTTTTAGATAGTCCACTTATTCGAATCGACGCAGCCGAAACAACAACCGCATTGGGGCTCAAACGTCATAAATCTAACCGCTATTCCTATAATCAGATTCGTGAGGGGCTTGCAAAAATACGTGAGCAAGTGGAAAGTCTTTTTAAGACAAAGAGAGAGGACTGGAGCTTCGAACAATCGAAGCTGGCTGAAGCGATCGATAAGTTGTCTACGCTTGACAATTTGTTCGACGCATACACGCCGCTTGCACCGCGAGTCAACTCAGACCCTAATCAAATGATTGCGGCTATACGTAGTCTGCAGTCCGAGGTGGATCGTATTCGAGAAAGGAGTCCGATCGCGATTATCCCGCCCGTGGCCAACGTGGCTGTCAAACCGGGAGAAAAAGCACCGCCGGCGAAATGGGATGCTTTTGGACCAGCCCTATTTGAGAC
>JAYVPE010000100.1:0-9595 GCA_043757575.1 Pirellula sp. | reverse complement strand
TTAAAAAACCGCGCGGCGACCCCTTTCACCAAGCCCTGGACTTCTGCCAAGTCATGGTTTGCTTTTGAGTTCAAGGTTCAACTCGCCTCCTTTCTCAGGAACTTCGATGCTCAGTGGCGTCAGCTCTGAGCTCGAATAGACTGCCGGAATCTCTCGTTTGGTGGGTTGCGATGAAAAGCCAATGGCCGGTGCTGGAACATTGGACTCACCTTGCTGTTTCTGAGGAGCAAAGTCCTTTGCCGAAATCGGAACGACTGGCTCCGCAACCGTAACACGATACTTGCCCGCTTGAACTCCACGCTTGTCCACCGTGGCACCGCTTACATTTGCGACCAAGTAGTATTTGCCTTCCGGGTCACTGAACCCGCCAGCACCATTGCCCTCGGCACCAGCCGAACGATCAGGATGAAAGTAAATTCCTTTGAAGGGAAGTGGTTTTCCATCGAGCGTAATTTTTCCGTTGACCTGCACTAATTTCGGACCACGATCACAACCGCAGGTCATAAGCATCGCAGCAGCTAAAAACAAAAAAACTCTAAGTGACATAAGAGTGCTCCAGAATCTAAGGATGATGGTTTCTACCCCCCCGCGTTGAACTCCCGAGATGAACTCGGGAGCATTTCAGCGCCCGTTAGTGAGTGAGCAATTTCAGGTTGCGTCTCTAGTTTGGCAAACTGGCCACTTGACCGTCACCCATCCTAGTCAGATTGTGAATAACACCGTTGGGTGACATGTCTGTTGTCTGACTAATAAAATGCACAGAACCGTCCGCCATGCCAAAATGCGCACCCCCTGGATGAAGGCTAGCGGCTGAACACCACCACGAACGAGCTCGGCCTGCGAGCGGAATGAACGGGGGACTCTCCCACGTTGGGTGAATCCATGGCTGGTGCCACACATTGATCCCACCCCTAAGTGCGCCAGCATTGGCGCCATAAGGGTCAACACCAACCATCACCCATCCTCGATACGCCCACGCAAACGCGGCTCCATTCACGTGAAACTTAGTCGTTTCGCCGAACGCAAAGGTGTTTGACAGTCCGTCGGAGATCATACCTGGAGAAGTGTCGCTTTGTTGCCCAAACATGCGCCGGTTTATTCCACTTCCAGTTCCAGTTAACCAATTATTCTGGTTGCTAAAATCGTCGTAATGAACAATGAAATCATAATTCGTTGCAGACCCTTCAAGGGTTCCACCAGGACCGTAATGTGGATTGCCTCGGAGCCGACCTTTGGTGGGATTATTATCCGAAGGACAAATGAACATAGGTAGATCTTGCCCTGCCAACAATCCGTTTCCATTTGTCGATGCGTCCCCAATCACTACACCTGTGTTCGATCCAGGGGCTGGGTTCTTGTGATTCGAAAATGCTTGTGCATGATTGAACCGATTGTAAAGATTGGATTGCTCCACAAATGGAAGAAGTGAAACCAGTCCGTTTGAATTGAAGATCGCGTTATCGCGAGGAGCGTTCGTAGGCATACCGTATCCACGACCAGCGGCAGGATACTTCTTAAATGCACTTTCGTAATTGTGCAATGACAACGCTAGTTGCTTGAGATTGTTTGAACACTGCATGCGCCTTGCCGCTTCGCGAGCAGCTTGAACGGCGGGCAGTAAGAGACCTACTAAGATGCCGATGATAGCGATAACGACTAGCAATTCTACTAGCGTAAAGCCCGAGCGGATGCTTCGCATCCGAATCCTTTGCCAATGCTGTAACATGATTACCTCGTTGCCGAAAAGACAGGACCAAAAACAACTTCTACGTAATCTATCGCTAATGTAACCGATGTGCAACAATTTATTGTGGCTTATAGTTTTCTATCGTTGCAATATAGGCCAACAAAGCAACAAAGGTGGCAGGAGTCTTTGATTGGTAGGTTGAGTGCTTGGGGGCGTCCGCGTGGATGTAATGTCGATTCCAAGTCAAGTCGACGGGCGGTTGATTCAATCCAGGTTTCGTTGCCAAAAGGGCTTCCACGCTTCAGACTCCAACGGACAGCAGCAATCTCTTTATCGGTCAGCGGTTCATTGACGCGTCTAACCCAGTTCGGAAGCCTGGGAAGCGGCCACGCCGAAAGCAATTTTGGGTCGGGTTCCGGTTGCGACACCCAACGACGCGGTGAAACGTGTTCCCATGCCGAACGCAAATTGGTGCGTGGAATTTGTTGATTTCCGTGTCACTAGGGACAAGACTTGGCTTGATTAAGTTAACCAAAAAAGGAGACGAAAATGTCCGACGTCCAAATACCAAATGAAATCCTGAAGTTGTCGGTCGACGATCGAATGGAATTAGTTACCAAGATCTGGGAAAGCATAGCCGAAGACAGCGCGACACAACCATTAAGTGATGTTCATGCACATATTCTCGATCAGCGCCTCACCGAGGCGGATGCTGATCCAGGCGCACTAATTCCATCCGACGAAGTATTCCGCGAGCTTCGGGATAAATAATGGCCCTCCGTGTGTTCTTCACGCCATCTGCCAAGCTCGATCTGCGTGAAGCCAGAGACCATTACAATGGGAGTAGCAAAAAGAGGTCGCAGCTCGTTTAAAAAACGAGCTGCGACCCCTTTCACCAACAACCAAAACCCGCTTCCACGTGCAAAAGTGGCAGAACTCAGTGAAATTGTTTTGGCTCATTCAATGGAAGATCCAATCGCGGCTCAGATCCTCACCGATTCGGTCGATGCAATGATCCAATTGGTGACCAACACACTTCGGCGACTTGATCTAACTCATTTGTCTTATTCTCTTGTCATGAGCGGTGGTGTTCTTTGCAACTACAATAACATAGTCGATCGATTGTTAAAAAAAATCGAGCAATGTCAATTGGCACCCAAGACACATCACGTTGTACGCGAGCCTAACCATGGTCCCTTAGTCTTGGCCGCTCAGACCGTTTTTTCTCTCACGAGTTAATTTCGCGTTCTGGAATTACGTGGAGCAACGAAGGTCCAATCAGTTTCCTTGAATTCTTTTCAGAATTTTCTTGTGCAGTGTGTTGGACTATGCTCTATTCATTTTCGTTCAGGTGGGTGACAGCTCCCGCCATCAATTTCTAACGTCTGTTGCAAAAGCCAGATACGGAAGCCGCCGATGAACAAGCTCACAAGCTCAGCGCGACGTGCTGCACCGTTGCCATTGTGGTTGGCTTGATTTTCACTGCGCAGGGATGCAATAGTCCTGTTGGTATTTCAGCGGATGCTACTTATTCGACTAAAAGTCAATTTTCTGGCTCACGAAAATCGGCTTCTGTTTTCGATGCGGGAATCTTATTTGCAAACGAAGCCAATTACGTTTGCATCCCCTTCGAAGAATTAAGTATCGATCCAGCTCAAGAGATCACTTCGATCAAGTCATCGTGTGAATGTGTTCGGCCAAGCGTGGTTCGCTATGTTCAGCGGCAATTGCAGGAAGGCGTTGCTCTTCGACTAGACTTTGTCGACGGCTCTAACGGTCAAGACGAAACCAGTCCTAAGTCGTTGGCTGTAGAGATCCAGTTTGAGTTCGCAAGTGGGGCTAAGCAATTAGTTACGATTCAGTTGTTGCTCACAACGCAAATCGGCAAGTCCATTGTTATGATTGATGTGGGGGATAGCCCGGAAAGGCGATTCCTCGTTTTTCAAACTTAGGGAGTGAAATCATGAAATTGTCGATTATCTGTTGTGTTCTTACAGGCTTTTTGATCGCAGTGCCTTTGTCGAATCGGTCACCGCTAAGAGTGCTTTCCGTCAATGAGAGCTCATCCGTTCGTGGTGCACAGATAGGTGGGTTGTACCCATGGACCAAGTGCGGAACTACCAACGAATGCAAAAGAAACACTTGTTCTGTTAACGATTGTTCTGGATGGGCAACTACTCCGATAGCCAATGCTCCTAGTCAAGGCTGCAACGATCTCGATTGGTTTTCCATCTGTGTAGAGTATTCCGTATTGAATATATTGCAGCCGCCTCAGCCTTGTGCGACGAAAGGTGGTGCGTGTTTTCCTAGAACAGGATTTGTGAATGGAGAAGTAGTAGTAGTAGTAGGTTGCGATGAAGTCATCGGTGATGGTTTTGTTTTTGTGCCTACTGCGCCGAATGGTTGCGAATCTGTTAGTTTCGAGGGCCTTTTAATTCCATTGTGAACAAAATGTACTTTAGACAAATCTATTTCACAATTCTGATACCACTCGTTTGTATTCCCGCGATTGTTGGAGTCAGTCATTGTCAAGAGCCTGAACAAATCAAGCAAAAAATCTTGGCAAGTCTGGCGAAGATCGAGAATTATCCGGCGGGAATAGTCAAGGGTAGGGCGATCTATCGAGGCAGACCCGAAGGAATAGCCCATATTCAATTCCGTGGCAACAAAATGTGGATGGAGTTGGATGATATTGCCACGGCCGATGAAGAGACGAAACGTCGGATGATTTCTACCCTTGATGTAATGGGGACGTCAAAATTTCTCTACACGGCTGCATTTGATGGAAAGAGATTGTTCGAGTTTAGTCCGCAGACACTACGTTTTACAGTGCAGTCCGTTAAAAGTGTTCCTCATCCATTTTTCGATTGTGCTTTTCTACCAAAATACTGGATACACATGGGTGGGAGCAAATACGAGGAATTTCGAAAAATCGTTGAGTACAAAGAATGGGAAACCAAGGTCGAACAAATCTCGGAAGGCCGGTGGAAGCTGAGCCAGATTAATATTGGGGGCGGACTTCCGGGTGGCAACGCAATGTTATCCGTTCGAGATCGATTCATCATCGTGGACGAAAAATATGATTATTTAGTCACTGAATACTACGCAAATGGATTTCACGGAAAACTGGCAGGCACTCTTGTTTGGGATAAACAGGACGGAAATTGGTACGCCAAAAAAGGTAAGCAGATGGGTGGCGATAAGCCGTTTTGCGAATGGAGCATCGAGGAAATAAGCTTTGACGCAAGCAAATGTCGAAACAGTTTCGATGATCTTGAAACAACGATACCGTTTGCAACTTGCATCACGCACTTGGATGAAAAGTACCATGAAATATCAAAGACATACAAGGGAGGTGCGGAAGGGGAAGCCGAGTTTCGATTGCGAGGACTCGCCAGACTCAAACGCTCAAAGGAGGAAGGGTTTTGAATTCGCAGATCATTCGATTCTACGTTTTTTGGCTCGCAAGCTGCGGCATTTGTGCTCCTTTGCTAGGGCAAACGAGCAGCCAAAGTGCAACTGCCAAGGAAGACCAAATTTGCGGCGCAAAGTGTCTATACGTGATCCTGCGCGGGTACGGTAAATCGCCGAACACCTATAAGTCAATCACTGAGGAATTGGGTCCAACTTCGGCTGAAGGTTACTCTCTGCTGCAATTGCGTGACGTGGCTCGCAAGCATGGCTTGTACGCAGAGAGTGTACAGCTTGACAAGGAAACATTAGAGCGGTTCGCCAATTCATGCAGCGTTATTCTCCATCTGAGCAGGGTTCGGGGTACGAATCGCGGTCACTATGTCATTTGTGAGGGAGTGACTCCCACAAGCACCACCATTTTTGATGCTACCGCCGGAGTGCCTTCACAGATGTCGCACGAAATCTTTTCACTCTGGTCGGGCAACGCATTGATCGTCTCGAAGAATCCCATCGATCTCTCCAGCAAACCTAAGTCCTCTTTTTGGAAAGTTTATTTAGGCCTGTCTGTTTTGAGTGCTTCTTCCCTCATGGGACTTGTCTTATTCGCGCGGTTTCTAAGGTCGAAGTGGCTTGTCAGCGCATCGTTACTTGTCGCAGTAATTGTACCAATTGGTTGCACTCGTAAACACGAAAACGGCGTAACACAGAGTGCAGAGATCCAGACATCAACAACCCAAACTGCATCACAGGCCCTCCCGCCGATTGCGTCTGGATTGTGGGTCGAGAAGACTGTATGCAATGCAGGCACGCTTCGTCGGGCTTCAACACCCGTGATCGTGCCAGTCAAGATTTACAATTCAGAAAAAGAGCCCGTCACCCTCAAAGATGCTCGTTTCACTTGTGGCTGCCTCTACGCCAGTTTCTCAGGTTTTACGATTGCTCCGCAAGAGTCCATTGAATGCAATTTGAGGCTAGACTGCGCACAAATTGGAGTAAGGCATGCTACCGCTATCTTGTTGACCGACAGAAACGAACAAGTTTCGATTGAGGCAAATTGGAACGTAGTTGCGAGTATGAAAACCGAACCAGAAACCTTTGGTGGAATTGAACTGAAATGCGGCGAAAGCGCGGAGGCATCCGCTCATTTGACTCAGTTGGAACCGTTTGATTTTGCAAAACTTGAAATTCAGAGTCTGCTAACCAAACAGGACACCAAAAGCTACTTCAATGCGTCAGCCAGAATTGATGGTGAAACGATTATCGCAAAATTCGAAGCCAACGAGGATTCGCCAACCGGGTTGGTAACGGGAAATTTTTTGATTGGACTCCCAGGTGATGACGTCGTTTCAGTGAAAATTCCCTTCACTGTTTATGTTGCAAACGACATTGATGTTTCTCCTGAAAAGGTTTATTTCACGAAAAAAGAGAACGTCTTCCATGCACAAGTGCTCTTGTCTACAAGCGATGTTGCCAATCTCGATCCAACCGAATTGACTTGGGTAGGCACAAAGCGAACGAAGTGCGAATTCACGATTCGTGACCAGAAAGATACACGGGTTGTCGACATCACAATCAATCCCGATTCTGTCGGAGAAATCCAGCAGATTGAGGTATCAGCCGCCAGCGGGAAATTTATTAAACTGCTACCCGCGTTCTTTCCCTAACATCCACTTAAGTGCTACCATGCCCGCGAGGCGTCAGGGTATAACGCTTGTCGAAACCACCGTTGTAATCGCCATTATCACGATTCTAGTGTCTCTGACTTTGGTGGCCGTTCAAAGTGCCCGAGAATCGTCACGACGGATCAAATGTCAAAACAATCTTCACCAGATTGGTATCGCGATTACGAACTTTACTCAATCCACTCGTGCCTTCCCGTCGCTGTTTGCAAATCGAGGCACTAAGGGGGATGCAGCGTTTGAACAATCGGCGTTTGTAACGATCTTGCCAGAATTGGAAGTGATATTCACCAAGAGTAATCCACATTACCCGAAGGACGATCCAAAGAATCTACCTCCACCGATACTGCTTTGTCCTTCCGGCAACGAATTGCTAGGGTATCGTTACTGTTATGGAAGTGGGGTGCGAACTTTAGACAAATTGGATGGCATTTTACGACCCTACAAAGGCGTGAAGCCCGGCGAGATAACAGATGGATTGTCCAATACCTCTCTGATGGCGGAACGCATGTCCGGGAAACTACATAGCAAGCCAATTGGCATGGCATTGTTTCCCATCTACTTGACAGATAGTCGTTTTGCAAATGACTGCATGCAGTTGAACACAGCGACTTCATTCGTAACGGACGTCGGGATCAATTGGCAGGGATACCAGCCTCGCGATTTGGTGTACAGCCACTATTCATCTCCGAACAACTCACATTGGGATTGCCAGGGTGGTTTCTTGCATCAACTGATAACCGCCAGGAGCTATCACCGAGGCGGAGTGTTCGTGTTGTTCGCTGATGGTCATGTTACGTGGGTTAGCAAAAACATGGACGTATCGGCGTGGAGAGCTTTGGGAACTGTCGCCGGGCATGAGGCGATATCAGATACTCCGTGATTGGTTCACGAACTGAAAAGAGGACAAGAAACGGGGACACACCGTTGTAAATTGGGATCTTAAGAATTTCAGTCCAAAACGCTAGTTCGTCTCGACTGGTTCCGGCTTGAGACGCTTTAGGTAGAACCGACGCCTTGAGATTAAGCTTCGCATCTCGTAAACATCCTTCGGTTTTCCAGCCACGTTGGCGAACAAGCGGCCAAAGTTTTTGATCTACAACTTCCAATAGTCGGGATCCAAGTTCAGTCGTTCAAAGATCGGGGCGACATCCGCCGGTGTGTAGCCTGACTTGTCCGGACGAACTTGTCTGGCGCCGGCGTCTAACAACTCCAAATAGTCCGCTAGCGGCATCAAGAGAAATCCTTTGTTGCTGCAACGTTCGCGAGAATGATTCGCACAAGCCCCAATGGAATCGTTCTTCTCGTCGATCGTTAAAGGGGCCAGGAAAGAGTCGACGTTTTTCCCCTCCAAGGCCTGAATCCTGCGTTGTACCGACGTGTATTCGCTTGATTCGAGTGTTTCTGCCATTGCTGCACGAATCGGGTTCAAATCCACATAGGCTGTACAAGCGAGCAGCGTTTCCTCGTCCAAAATCCGGACAGAACGATAGCGCCCTTGGAAAAATTTGCCATAGTTTACAAAAACGTCCGGCAATGCCCGCTAAAACGGTTTCCGTTTGTTATCTCATTTCGTGAAGCAACGGGACGCATCGAGATTTTGGCAACTCTACATGGCCACCGCAATCCAATGAATTGGAAGCGCAGGACAAGATAGTGGCCAACAAAGGTGTCACCCTGTACGCCACCGTCCAATTCTTCATCGCGTTCCATCGATCTTGCGTTGGACGGCAGCGATGCAATTGGCGATATAGGTTCTATGCTCCGGCCAGTGATCAGAAACGGTCCGATATGCGACAATCGCCGCATCCCAGTCGCCCGTCTGTTCGAGCTTCTTTGCGGCATCAATCGCATCATTAGCGTTGCCGGGTTCCTCAAGATCAGTTTCACCATCATCGAAGTCGCAATCAGATGGCCAGTTGAAGGAACCGACGTCCATAAATTCATTGCACTTTGGACAGTTTTGCGTTGTACCGTCCTGTGAAGAATGGAAGTTACTCGTGGCACCGCATTCTTCGCATTGGGAGGAAATCGACTGATCGCTATCAAGGTCTCTGCGACGTGTATCGCGTTTAGCCTCAAATTGCCGCAGCAGCTCTCCCGCTTCCTCCAGATCGGCCTTATCTACGAAAACCTGCGGCTTATGGAACTGACTAATTGTTCCAAAGACCCAAAGGCTGGCGCCACAGTTATCTTCGACGGCGTAAGCGCGAACACCCCGCGAGTGAAGCCACGTTACGACAGAGTGCAACTCAAGGTTATCGTTCGCCGTATAAGCAAGCACCGGGTCAACCATGGTGTCACGCTTGTCGTATAGAGGCCGCGAATGGTCGGCCGTCGCTGATGCGTCGGGAGGTTCGAAAGAGTTTGGTTCCATATCAGAGCCCTTAGAGTAACGCCGTTGGTTTCTGTCGAATAATAATAGATTCAAGTAAGCCGTTAGAGCGGCAGTTCAGTAATGATAGTCTATTGGCTCACAGCCAACGACTTGTCCGTGGGTCGGGTTTGACGACATCCGCTTATCCGCTGCAAAGAGCGACTTGGGGACTCGGCGGCTTGCTGAAGCACTACAGCCGCGCAGCCCAGTCGTCACGATGCGATTCTATAAACGGTTTCTATACCAACAACTGCGCCGCAGTTATGAGCACACCCCAGAATTGGAAGCCATTTCGATTGTCTTGAGCTTCTTTTGAATCGATCCGCGATCGAGTTAGACTAGCAAGGTCGTTTTGCCGACAGCGACGCCGACTGCTCCGCAACTGGGACAAAACGCTCGAGCATCAGGCTCTGGTTCGCGAACGAAGGCTTTGTTTAT
>JAYVPE010000099.1:0-2598 GCA_043757575.1 Pirellula sp. | reverse complement strand
CGTTGGTTCAGTGAGCCAACGAACCGTCAATGGACAAGTTCATTGAGGCGCCATCAATTTCGATAAAAGTCGATCCATTCCAACTTAAACGACTTCGGATTGCCCTCGAGGAACTTCTTGGGCAATTGCATCTCAAAGTAGCCATCCTTCAATGGATTGACTTTGGTCGGCTTGCCATCGCTGCCCATGACCTTAATTCCCATCCAATACGGATTCTTGGAGTCCAATGGTGGGTCTTCTTTGCCATCTTTCCAAAGTCGTGCATCGCCATTCGGACTTGATACCGATGCTTCGAGCTTGAGATTACCGGTTGATAACTTGAAGTTCTCTAGCCCCTTCAATCGAAGTAGGATTAAAACCTTTTCCGGCCACTGCTCTGTGGTGCGCTCAATGGTTGCACTACTGATGCCAAATGGACTGCGAACATCGAAGACAACTTTATCGTTCTCGGACTTCACTTCGACTCGATCATCGGATCGCTTAGTGGTGATTTTGAATGGAGTCGGATCGTCGGCGGCGCAGGTCGTGCCAAGGGACACCAGAGCCAGTCCCAATGCGAAAGTTAGTTTCATCATGGCTTGATTACCGTCGTTATTTGCCTAAACGTCAAGTTGATACGCCCGCCAACATTCAGTTTTGTCTTGGGGACTTCATGTTGCCAAAAATGCTGCATGGTTCCCGCCATAATGATTAGCGTTCCATTGCCTGCGAGGAATGTCATGGTTTCCCTAGTGATGTTGCATTGTTTGTCGCCGTCATCTTCAAAAGTCCATCAGCCGCAGTGAATTCCGAACCGGGAATCACTTGCAGATAAAGCACCAGGGATAGATCATGTCTGAGATCACATCAACGGATAGATTCATTTTGGCTCCAAAATCACGATGGTCTCACGGCTGGTCTCGTGTGCCAATATGCCCAGAGAATTAGCACACCTTGTAAAAGAAGTCGTATCAGGTGAGCCATTGACGAAGCCGGTACTATTTCCTGATGTTGAAAAACGTAAATATTGGCAGGGAAAACAGCGATCAGCAACGCTATGACTCCCCAAGCGGCCAAACGTGACCAGTTAGGAATTATGAGTAGCACACCAAGAAGAATCTCCATTGCACCACTTACCACAACTAACTCTTTATGAAACGGGAGGTAGGGCGGAACTATTTTCACAAAGAAGCTGGGATTCAAAAAGTGCATGACCCCGGCTCCTACCATGATCGCTGCAAGCATGAGCTTGGAGATCGCTTTGATCCATTGCATTGTCTGGGTTTCTCTAGTCATGTTGTGCCTGATGCGAAATTTTCTAGTTGCTCCAAGTGACCGTGATCCAAGTGACAGTGATCCAATCACGTTCCCCATTTCAAGTTCGTCGTCAGCGTGCCCGCCCATACTATCTGAAAATCGCATGCGCTACACTAGGAAGTCCGTCATAACGTGGCCGCCTATATCGGTAAGGCGAAATTCTCGGCCTTGGTATTTGAATGTGAGGCGTTCATGATCGAGTCCGAGTAGATGCAGCACCGTTGCGTTCAAGTCATGCACGTGGACAGGTTGCTCAGTAACCCCAAAGCCAAATTCGTCCGTCTTTCCATAGGATATACCGCCGCGAATTCCACCTCCAGCCAACCAGAAGGTAAACGCATCTTTATGATGGTCGCGACCGCCTGTCGTCGTATTGCCGTTTCCGTCCACGCCTTGCGCTAACGGAGTGCGACCAAATTCACTTCCCCAGATCACCAACGTATCCTTTAGCATGTCGCGGCGTTTTAGGTCAGTGATCAAGACGGCTGCGGCTTGGTCGATATCCTTGCACTTATTCGCCAGACGACTATCCGAGGAATGGCCTTCTGGATTCGAAAGATACAAAACACTCTCGCCTTCGGATCGGAATGGGATCCCTTGGTGAACACTCGGCAAAAAGCCGCTTGAATACATGCTTGAACCGGCTCCCCCGGTCGTTCCGCTTTGCAGTACGACATAAGCCGGTATATAAAAAGATCTGTGCGGGAGCATGATTGATCTCATCGGTATGCAGCGAATGAACAATACATAATTCATCTGCAACCTTGGAAAGATGCGGCAGCACGCCCGAAATGGCGTGACCACTTTCACCGTGCTGCGAGAACTTTTGACGCGATCCAGCTAATCGCATCTCACCGCCAATAAACGCAAATCGTCGACCGGTTAAGAAACTCTCTGGACAGACCTCGTTATCATGGACGACCAGTTCCGGCCAATTGTTCGATGGAAAACTGATCAAAAAACATGTCGTCGTTGAGAGCTTGAATGACCCAGTCGCGATAGGCCCAGAGCTCGTGAAGGTCATCGCGTTGGAAGCCGTGTGAGTCAGCATAGTGAGCCGCATCCAGCCAAGGTCTAGCCCATTTCTCGCCATACTGTGGTGACGGCAAAAGCCGATCAACCAACCGCTCGACGGCACCTTGAAGATTCGAAGCCGCTTGTTCTGCGAAAGCATCGGCTTCGGCGGGCGTGGGTGGCAGTCCAGTAATGTCAAAATACAATCGTCGAACGAGCGTAACCAGGTCCGCTGGTGGAGAAACGGTTAGGCGGTCGGACTCCAATCGCTTTTGAATAAAGAAGTCA
>JAYVPE010000098.1:0-2604 GCA_043757575.1 Pirellula sp. | reverse complement strand
CATTCGCCGCTTTGTAAAGCTCGATCGCGTCCCGACAGGTGGTCAGCGAAGCTCGCGTTGCCGCATCTTTGGCCTTGTTCGATGTATCAAACATTCGCGGCGCTGCTACCGCCGTCAAAATCCCCATGATCAGCACTACCACCACAAGCTCTACAAGGCTAAACCCCGTTCGGCAAGAATTTCGTTTTCTAGCTTCGTAACGTTTCATAATTTCCACATTTCTTTAATAGAGGAACAGTTTAAGTCTGTTCAGGACTCACATTGGTTGGTGACCAGCACCATCGTTAAGCATGGCTGAAAAAAGATTAGGATACAAAAGCGGCAACGCAACTCTTTTTTCATTAAATATCCCCAGCTCGTCAAAGTTTGCGTGCTAGGAATAAGTGTCCCAATTTCCCGATAGATAACCGGGGGGCTGTCCGATCATCATTATTTGTACGTAAATGTGACTGTTATGAATGTTTCATCTGTTGAGCTTCAACTTGCAAAGGATCTTGCCTTTCAGTTAAGTTCTGATTTGCAAACGGATTCGATGATTTATCAGCACGACGGTACGCACTGGGCGCAAGTGGATCGACTAGGCCAACCAGGAACCTTGGCTCCACATCCGATCGAGCCGCTATCGATCTCGCCTGATGACACTATTGTCCGCGATGCACTCGACCGATTTGATTTGACGAACTTCCAGGCGCAATGCTTTCCATTCGAGCATTCAACCCTCTTTTCCATTCGAGCAAACTCGGATCGAAAAACTGCATTCGTCGTTGTCCTTCTACTTCCGCCGTCAACGATTCAAAATGACTCGTTGATCGTCGCGTTAATGCAATCAATACGCAATACCCAGAAATACCAGCGCGAAGCAGAGCAAACTCGCAACGATTCCGAGGCATTCATTGAGCAAATTACACAGGATTTCGAAGAGCTTACCTGGCTTCGAAACGCTCATGAACAACTTGACTTAGGAGATTCGCGCTCCTCACTCGATCCAGTAACGAAAAAGAGCTTATCAACGCTCGCCAAGGTTTTGCATACCGATGACATTCTTTTCATCAAACGGACGAATTACCAAGGTCGAGAACGCATTTCTATCATTGGAAATGACTTGACCTCGGACGCCATCGCTTGCCGACTGCATTTACTATCTCATTTCCGAGACGATGTGAACAACCAAACCTTCATAATCAATGCGAAGCCGTATGACCCGTTTATCGATGGCTTTCCTGGTATTCGAAACTGTATGATTCATGCCGTTTCGAAAGGGGGACAATGCTATGGCTGGCTGTTGGCTACCAACAAACTTACTCCGTTCAATACGCCGCCGGCCGTGGATGCTCATCTAACTTACCCAAATATTTATCAATTCGGAACATTCGAGGCTGGACTCATGTCGACGGCCGCGAAACTACTCGCATCCCATGCAAAAAATGTCGGGTTTCTGGATGCACAAGATGCGCTCTTGATTGGTGCTATCCGTGCAATGGTCAACGCGATCGAAGCAAAAGATCCATACACATGCGGGCACAGCGATCGTGTGGCTAATATTGCAAAGGCAATCGCAAATCGTGTTGGAATTGATTCATTCGAGTGCGAACGCATTTATATGGCGGGACTATTGCATGATATAGGAAAAATCGGTGTTCCCGACGCGATCCTGAGCAAGCCAGGGAAGCTCACCGAAGAAGAATACAATATCGTCAAAAAACACCCTGAAATTGGCCACGCAATTCTCGAAACTCTAAGCCAACTCAGCTACGTTCTCCCCGGTGTTCTTTATCATCATGAAGCCATAGACGGAAGTGGCTATCCAGCGGGTTTGAAGGGCGAAAAGATTCCACTCGAAGGTAGAATCTTGGCGGTTGCGGATGCCTACGATGCAATGACTAGTACACGCCCCTATCGCGACGGAATGCCGAGCGAAAAGGCAGAGAGGATTTTGCGAGAGGGAGCAGGCAAGACTTGGGACGCTACGTTTGTTCAGGGGCTCTTCGATTGCCTGAGCGAAAAGCGAATCGAAACCGCCTCCAAATCCCACCTACCAAACCGGGAGTGTTTCATAGAAATGTCGACCCCGGCACAACTGATGGATCGCATCGCTACTGCGATCAATACCATGGCTACGGTTTAAAAGCGAGAATCAACCATGAACCTTTCTAGAAAATATCAGACCTCACTCGGCCCTATTCGGTCCCGTGGGTTTTCACTTTTGGAATTGACATGTTGTACACTATTCCTAGGCATTATCGCTGCAATAGCTACTCCTAATTATATTGCTAGTCTTGATCGCTACCGTGTCGAAATGGCGGTCAAGCGAATGTCGAACGACTTGCAACTCACCCAATGCTCCGCTCGCCAAACGAACTCTACTAAAACGATCAAGTTCACGCTTTCGGACCATACTTATACCATGGTCGGCATCAGCTCGCTCAATCGAGCTAGTGCTTCCTACAGCGTTAAATTAACGGATTCACCCTATGAAGTTCGAATGGTGGGACTCATCGATTCCACGCTGCCTACGCTGTCGCCTACGAGTGTCACTGTCGCGTTCAATCGATTCGGTCTTCCTGACCGAGGCGTCACCATTACCGTTGGATCAGGAAGTCGAAC
>JAYVPE010000097.1:0-2606 GCA_043757575.1 Pirellula sp. | reverse complement strand
GAGCGGGAACCGCTATTTCTAAAGAGCAGGTACCCACCTTTTTTGTCCGACGAAGCGATGTCGAGGCCTGGTTAAAGGAATCAGGCAAGTCCTTGACCCAAATAGAATCCCAAATAGACGAAGATCTCAAGACGCGATCTTTCGTGATGACGGGTTGGAAAGCGGCGGGGAGGGTGGAACTGAAAAAACTTCCATCCATGAATGTGGTTGGGGTGCTTCCGGGACAAGGAGCTTTGGCAAATGAATACGTTGTTCTCGGTGCACACTTTGATCATGTAGGCCTGGGCGGTATCGGATCGTTGGCGCCTGGAACGATTGCGGTTCACAATGGAGCTGACGACAATGCATCCGGTACCGTATGCTTATTGGAAGCCGCAAGGCAACTCGGTTTCTTAGCCCGAAAATCTGGTCCAGATGTACCGAGACGCACCCTTGTTTTCATTGCTTTTTCGGGCGAAGAACGCGGACTTCTGGGTAGCGATTATTACGTTAAGCACCCGCGTTTCGAGCTGGAGAACACTGTCGCTATGCTTAATATGGACATGGTAGGTCGGCTCACCAATAACCAACTTACTATCTACGGGACAGGATCTGCCACCGAATTCGATCAGATCATCACACAGGCTAACGATTCACAAGGGTTCCTAGTTCAGCGTCAACCCGAAGGAATGGGCCCCAGCGACCACCAATCGTTCTTTCAAAAGAATATTCCTGTTTTGCATTTCTTCACTGGATTGCACGATGACTACCATCGCCCAAGCGACGATTTCGACAAAATCAACATTGGCGGAATCGAACGCATCACCGATATGGTCACGGCAATTGCAAATCGACTTGCTACGAGCGAATCGAAACTCACCTTTGTCAAAGTCAAAGGACGAGCCAATCCGCAAGCGACCGTGCCTCGGCGAACCCAACTAGGAGCTCGTTTGAAATTAAATGTGCCCGGCGTCGTCGTTGAAAGAGTGCTATCACGTGGGATCGCTGCGAACGCAGGCATTCAACCCGAGGACAGAATTCTCAAAATAAACGATGACGAGACGACGAGCCGGGCAGAACTCGATCGGATCCTGCAAAAACTGGAAAAGGGGAATGTCGCAGTAATCCTGGTCGAACGCGGTACCGAAAAAATTGAACTGAAAGTCCAGCTTCCTGAATAGAACTGCCAGATCGCTATTTACGCGGAATTCCTGAATTGTCAGAATCGCGCATGAAACAATGTGGCGACTTACCAAGTCGGCATTACTTACGTGGAAAACGATGGAGTGTTTTCCGCAAAGGCCGTTGAGATTAATCTCGACCGCCCTCAAATCACCTAGCAAGGAGTGCTGTCACGTGCATTTTCGAATTCCAATAGCGACCATCGCTCTCATGGGCTTTTTCGCCGTTCCAACCGTTTTGGGCCAGGCCCCAGCCGGTCCTGCGGCCCAACCCGCAGCAATGGGCCCCAAAGCACCGCCTACCAGCATCGCCTTGGTAGATGTCGGATACATTCTCAAAAACCATCCCAACATGAATGCCAACATGGAAGGGATTAAAGCTGAAATGACCCAAGCGCAAGAAGACATCGAGAGCAGGCGCAAGACCTTACTCGCCGACCAAGAAATGATTGGAAAGACCTTCGAGGCGGACACTCCACAATTCAAACAAAAACAAGAAAGCCTCATCAGCCAAGAGAGCAAACTGAGAGTCGATTTCATGGGCAAAGAAAAGGAGTTCGCCGAAAAGCAAGCGAACGTCGTTTTTAAATCCTACCAATCGATCAATCGCGCGATTGCCCTCGTCGCTATCCACTATCAGTACGATGTGGTACTTCGCTACAGCCGCGAACAAAATGAAATGGACCCAAAGAAGCCGCAGACCGTCAACTTTGGAATTCAACGAGATGTCCTATTTCACAATCCAGGTATTGACGTAACAGAAACGGTCCTAGCGGTCCTCAATCGAGATGAGCCCAAGATGACAGCTCCTGCTGCGACTCCCACAGGTGTCGGTGCTCCTCGCTCTGCTTCTGGAATAAATGCGCCAGCAAACCCGCGTGTCCAAAAATAGAACTTGCACTCTGTCAACACTTAAATTTGGGGCTGGGTTCAGGTCGAACCCGCACTTTACTCCATTCCACGGACACGAAACGGATTTCGGCGTCACGCATGCAACGAATTCGATTCCAACAAACAATTGAGCACATGGCGCATGTGAGCGGTCGCGGCTATTGGTCCGGCCGACCCATTACATTGACCTTTCTGCCAGGATTGCCAAACGCTGGGATCGTCTTCCGAAGAGTGGATCTGCCTGGCCGCCCCGATATTCAATCTATCACGTCCAACCGTCGTGATACAAGTCTCAGGACAACTCTCGCCAGCAATTCCTGCCACGTCGAAATGATAGAGCATGTCGCTGCCGCTCTTTACGCGATGGATATCGACAATTGCATTATCGAATGCGATGCACCGGAGATGCCTGGTATGGATGGCAGCGCTCTCGCATTCGCGGTTGCACTGGAGCGATCTGGCATTCGAAAGCAACCTGCCACGTCCTGCGAAGTCGAACTTGCGATGCCGTTGCGAGTAGGCAATGACGATCAATGGATCATGGCGATTCCCTCT
>JAYVPE010000096.1:0-2606 GCA_043757575.1 Pirellula sp. | reverse complement strand
AATGATTATTCAGGCGGTTGCTGAGAACCTTGCACCACCCAAGCGGACGGTCATTAAATGTCGCGATAGTCCAACGACTTTCGGTCTTCGACCCGGATTGATGGGGTACCGACCCAATGGCAATCGAAGCTCCGCTTGCAAAGAGTTTTGCCTGGTGTTCGACCAGTTCCAAAGTGCGAGGCGGCGTAAAGAGCCTGTTATCTAACAGGGCAAGCCCTTGGGTTGGAACAAAATGATTGCCAGTTTCTATTAAAACGGCCATGGGCTCCATCGCAACCTGTGGGAAATTTTCTGTTGTTTGCATCGCGCCAGGTGTCATGCATTGGGCATTCCCCCTTTGCCATTCGGTCGTCACATTCGTGAATTCCCCTAACAAATCAAGGACTTCCTTAACACTCTTTTGTTTATCCATTTCCGACCGCTGTTTTGTTTTTCCAGCAAGTGGAATCTCGCGATGTTTAGTGCCGCGAGAACTCATGCCATTGGGTTCGAACTCGATTTCCTTCACCAATCGAAGTCCTGCCGCAAAACCACCTGCACAGTGAAGAACAAAAAAACATGCACAGCTTTCAGAAGGCCGAGATGGTTCTCCAATACTCGCACCCAACTAATTCGGATCGATTGCAGTCAAAACTCGATAGTTTCAAGCCAGTAACAACCAATTCTGTGCTTCAAAACCGACTTGCGCGCAGCACCGAACACAGCCTTGATTCTTGCTGTTCTAAATTAGCCAACTCTCGCAATCTAACCGACGTTCGCTAAATGCCTTACGCCGATCCGCTGAGCTATCTCCCTTAACCGATCTCGGCTGGCCGACAGAAATCGACCCAGCAACCGAGACCCCCTTAGCTTAAGCATCCGAGCTCCCCAACTCTCCGCACTACTGCCAAGCCTCGTAAAGATGCTCTCCACTTCCGCTGTCACCGCCGCTTTGCCATCGCGTACCAAACGACTCGTGTAATCCACCAGCATCAGATATTGTCCGAGCGTAAATCCCTCCCGCATCCCTTCTCGTAATTCTCCCCGCTTACGACGATCCTCGATCGGGACCAGCCACAAGTCACGCTCCAATCCATCACCAATCGCCGTTGCTGCAACACTTCCATTGCGTATCTCGGACACGTCGGCAATTCGCCCCGTTGCCATTACATGCTCAACACGCTCCTTAATCGATGTATGCGGACTCTCCTCGGGCAATGCAACAATTCCTGCCGCTACCGGGTTCAAATCGATATAAGCACACACCGACAACAACGATTCCTCATCTAAAATCGCAATCGATTTGTAACGTCCCTCGAAAAAAGCGCCCGTGCATTCATCTTGTTTGTTGGCCAGTCGAGCCAGCGGTTCTTTAAGGCACTTCATAAACCAACCTAGCGAGGACAACCGTTTGCGAGTCTCCACAACCCAAATGATATTCTCGGCCTTGAGCTTCAAGAACTCGTCCGTCACTTTGAGAGGTTTTCGATCCGAACCGCGTGGTGGATAGAGAGCCATCCAGCGCCGTGCGACCTCCATAGCGGACCATTGAGAAGCCTGCACAACATCCATACGGAGCAAGAAATGGAGGTGGTTGTCCATGATGCTGAACCCACCGACCGAGATAGCAAAGATCCGATTAAGTTCCTTCAAACGCAGGTCGATCCAATCTTTACGTCCTGGCGAGCCATCTTCGGAAAGGAGCATAGCCCGACGAACGCATCTGGAAATACAGTGATACCAACGAGTTAAGTCCGTATCCACCAACCGAGATCTTGAAATCGTCATTTTGCAGTCTCCAAAAAGAATTGCCTCTTTTTCTTGCTTTTTCTTGCTCTTGAATATGAGGTTCCGAACCTTCGATTCAATCACGTTCGTAATCTTCTTCTTCAGCTCATTCGCCGCCTACGACCAAGCGCTCTCCCGTAACTGAGAGAAGGCTACTTCAGCTGGTGTTACGTGTTTTCCTTTCGGAAGTATTCCTCGGTAAGAGTGTACGTCATCAAAAGGCCAATGTTTCCTCCATTTTCGCTTGGAAACTCGATTTCGTAGGCAGCAGGCTCCCCGCCATGCACCATTAATATTACTCCTTTTGTACCCAACGGTACGGAGTTGTCGGGTAATTCTTTTATGAGGATAAACGTGTCATAGTCGGTGTATGAGGGAGGTGTGATCATATGCGTTGTCTTTCTACTTTGGTGTTGGAATAGCAGTTACAAGCCGAATTATTCCGTCGTTATTTCGAATCCATCCGAAGAGGACCGATATTGTCTTGCCGTTGGCACCGACGATTTCGATAACTTGATTGAACTTTGTGCCATGCTCAGTAACAGCCGTTTGTATGGCTTTGGTCGGATCGAACTTTATTTGCTTTGCTAAGTCGTCTAAGTTGTGTTGACCGAATCCTAGTGCCTCTCGAAACCACTTAGCCTTCGGGCCACCGGCTGAGTGATTTGGATCAAGCAGGTAGCGTCGAAGCTTGTCGACAACACTCTCCGCTGTAGAGCCTGGCAGTCCTCCAATTGAGGCAGTTGTTCCACGAAGTAATGCAGTCTTGCGTGGAAAAATTATAGCCAATGGGCCAACCGTTTCAACGACCAATTCTTCAGCAGTTGCATTCAGGGCCT
>JAYVPE010000095.1:0-9695 GCA_043757575.1 Pirellula sp. | reverse complement strand
CCGCCAAGGGCGTCATCAGTAATTCGTACGTGTCGAACAAAAAACCAATACTGGCAATAACGATGATTAACCAAGTCGTTAACGAAAACTGGCTTTTGTCTTCCATGGAGGCAGGCTTTAAAGGGGGTACTTGACGGAACTAACACTTAGACACTCATACTCCGCCAAAGTATAACCTGATGCCGTACTACTATCGAGTACCAATGGCATTGCCATAAATCACGATTTGCAATGAAATGTGGGGTAAGATATTGTATTGCGCGGTCGCCATTGTGAATTCTTGGCGGGGTCCGAAAGCCATAGTCTTCCCCTTAGCTACGAATTTCCCCTTGTCACCTTCAATCCTTGTTACTGGCTACGGTGGTTTTCTAGGACGTGCGATCTGCCGCGAGTTGATAAAAACTGGTTATCGCGTCCGGGGGCTTGCTCGCAACCAATACCCTGAATTAAAGGCTTTGGGCGTCGAGTGCATTCAAGCGTCAGCAACCGACTTGCAAGCCTGCGAAGTTGCTTGTCGAGGAATGGACGGGGTGATTCATACCGCAGCCCTCGCAGGGGTTTGGGGACCAGCCAGACTTTATGATCAAATCAATGTTGCCGCGACCGATAATTTGCTGAGTTCGTCCAAAAATTTCGGAATCAGAGCATTTGTCTACACGAGCTCGCCGTCGGTAACTTTCGACGGATCGGCTCAGTGCAACGTGGACGAGAGCGTGCCTTATCCAACGCAATGGCTATGCGAATACCAACGTACGAAAGCGATTGCGGAACAGCATGTTTTAGCAGAAAACCATCCGACTCAGGTTTCAACTTGTTCATTGCGTCCGCATTTGATTTGGGGAGTCGGCGACCCCCATTTGATTCCGCGAGTCATTGAACGATGTCGGTCGGGAAGGCTGCGGCGAGTCGGGAATGGCAGGAACTTAATCGACACCGTGCATGTCGATTATGCTGCCATCGCTCATCGGGTGGCATTAGAGCGGATGTTGGATCGAGACCAGAAAGCCTCTGGACGAGCTTATTTTATTACGGACGGCGAGCCGGTCGAATGTTGGGAATGGATCTCGACTATTCTTAAGTCGGCTCAGTTGAAACCGCCAAACAAGAGCATTTCCTTTCGGGCAGCCTATCGTATCGGTGGCGTTTTAGAGACGATCTACCGAGTTTTGAGAATTTCGAGCGAGCCACCGATGACCCGCTTCGTAGCCGCACAGCTCGGTGTTGATCACTATTTCAATATTACGTCTGCCAAGGAGCGACTGGGCTATGTACCGATCCACAACCGCAAAGAACGAATTGCCGAGCTGGCTGGGATAGTGGTCTAAAACTCGGCATTTGCGAGTCCAACACGATCTTTAGGCGAGCGGCCGAGTGGAGTATCCCAACCCGAAGTGTAAGCGAGGGACAATTACGCCGGTCCCTCACTTACGTATCGGGTTATGATAGGTAGTTTTCACATAGCCGCATGCCTTAACTCGAGAAATACGCATCAAACTGATATAGCGATGCGATTCGTCAGATGATATTTTCCGCCGAAACGTTCAACTAACTTGGTTTGCAATGGAGTGCGTAATAATGAGCAACGGACTTGGACTGTTTAATTGGATTCGAGATGGCGTTAAGCAATCGGTGCTACTCGGGGTCAGCGACGCCATCGACACCATCGGTTCGCCCGATGAAAATCGTGCCTTAAACCCCGCTTTGCTGTCCTTTGCCAAACATCCATTTGCCTCACAGGCTACTTCACGCATCGACGAGCCGCCAACGAGGAAACTCCCTGGAGCGAGCGGTCGAAAACGATTAGGTCGATCTCTTCGCGATATCGAGCCCAAGCCTGCCTCTTAGCCAAATTCAATGCTAGTTCTAATGGTTTGCATCGTTTTGGTCCGATGGCTCGACTGGAAGCTCCCTTGGACACTGTTTCGTGTTGCTTTCGCAACCATTATTCTCTTATGCTCGGGTATTCTCCTATGCTCGGGCTGCAGTCCGTTAGGAAAATTATCGCAAACGACTCTTTCCATTCCGTCGATCCCATTGGGACCGCAAACGCAGTTAGCCAACCCCGTCAACGTCAATACGCAGGATTCCGAATTCTTGTGGAATCAAATCGTAAACACAGTAGACGACTACTTTCGGATCAAGAGCGAACAACGTCCGACCCGCGATGACCAACAGTGGTTCGACGGATTGATGGAAACGTACCCGGAGGTGGGAGCAACCTACCTGGAACCATGGCGAAAAGATGCCTTGGAGGGATACCAAAGATGGCAAAGTACTCTGCAAACCATGCGACGCACCGCGACACTCCGCGTTGTCCCCACAAACGAGGGTTTCTCCATTGCGGTAGAGGTCATTAAAGAAATCGAGGACGTGGATCGTTCTCAGTATTCTTCGGAGGGGTCAGCCGTTTCCCGTCACGATGGCTCGATCGTCCGCGTTGACCAAGCTTTGGCTGGCCAGCCCATTACGCTAGGTTGGATTCGCCAGGAAAACGATACTAATTTAGAACAACGTATCCTTCGTGAGATTCTCGGGCGTGTTTCCAACGTCAGCCCACCACGCAAAACGTTTCTTGGCAGATAGTTTTTCATCGATTACAATCCTTGATCATTCGCTTAACACTTGCCGAAGTGTGAGGAACTATCCGCCACTCGCTCCCAATTATCCGTCAATGACAACTACCTCACAGCGACTAAACGAAGCCGAAAAACTTAAAGATCTAGGAAAGCTAGACGAAGCAACGAGCCTTTTGACCGGCATTTTGGCTGAAGACGATAGCCACGTTCTGTCTCACATGATGCTTGCTCGAATCTACACTCAAACAGGCCGGCACGCCGAAGCCGTCAAGCATGCGGAAAAAGCCTGCGAACTCGAACCTAAGGAATCTACGAATTTCACCGTTTTAAGCGTCACCTACCAACGTGCGTGGGCGGGCACACAAGAACAACGTTATATTCAATTGGCGGAAGACGCGATGGCGCGGTCCAGGTCGATCGGCGGCTAGTTCCAACCCCGTCATGGTTAACCGCGCGCTATCGTATTGCGACTTAAGCTACTAAACTCGAACCTTTCAAACCCTCGCGATCCTCGGGTCGCAATCCCTCCAATTAGGTTTTTCCGCATGAGCCTCCCGCCTTGGTCTTTAGGTGTGTTTACGAGTATCGACGCTGGCCTCGGTGTTCATTTGGAAGTCGCCAGAGACTTGCAAATCCCCTCGATTCAATTGCATGCACCCCATGCGGAAGGTCGTACTCCTGAGGCAGCCGAAACGTTTTTGAAAAAGCTAGATGACTATTGTATTGAACTGACTTGCGTTTTCGGTGGCTTCGAAGGCGAAAGCTACGCCGACATCCCGACCGTCGAAAAGACTATTGGACTCGTTCCTATCGCAACACGATCGGCTCGCCTGAAAGAGATGAAAGAAATATCCGATTTCACTCGCCTGTTGGGTTGCAGTGCAATCGGATTGCATCTCGGCGTCGTTCCTCATGATATAAAGTCCCGCGAATACACCGATATTGTTGACATTACGCGACAGCTTTGCGATCACGCTATGCACAACGAGCAAAATATTCATCTTGAAACAGGACAGGAATCAGCCGATGCGCTAATGCAGTTTATTGGTGACACACAACGCGCCAACCTCTTCATCAATTTCGATCCTGCTAACATGATCCTTTATGGCATGGGGGAACCAATACCTGCCTTGAAAAAAGTCGGTTCGCACGTGCGCAGCATCCACTGCAAAGATGCCACCTGGAGCGACCAACCTGGAATCACCTGGGGCGCTGAGGTTCCGCTCGGCAAAGGCCAGGTTGATATGCGAGCCTATTTGGCAACGCTTTTGGAAATCGGCTACTACGGTCCACTGACCATCGAGCGCGAGATACCGCAGGATAGAGAACGCCAAAAGGAAGAGATTCAGCACGCGACAGAATTGCTAAGCCAGCTACGCAAAGAACTGCTTTTCCCTGACAAGGCATAATAAACCGTTTCCATCCCTGAGCTGCGGGCGCTAGCCGTATTCCAGTATCCTAACGTTGTCTATCGCGGCTAGTGCGGCGATTTAAAAAGAGGAATGTTTACTATGCTCATCTTCGATGCACATCTCGATTTGGCCTTAAACGGAGTTGACTGGAATCGTGACCTCCGTCAATGTGTCGACGACATTCGCGCTCAAGAAACCACACTGGGAATGTCGGAAAAAGGACGTCAAAACAACGTTTTAAGCTTCCCTGAATTGAAGTTTTCAAAAGTCGCTGTCTGCCTAACAACTCTGCTTGCAAGACAAGAACAACCGATCAATCACTCGTTCGGTTGGACTTCGCCCCAAGCCTGCTACGGAATGGCGCATGCGCATTTGGCATACTATCGGGCCATGGAAGCCGATGGCTACTTGAAGATGCTTCGGACGCGCAGTGAGCTCAAGATCCATTTTGACGCTTACCAGGCGGATCCGAATACTACTCCGCTCGGATTCATTTTGACGATGGAGGGCGCGGACCCACTTCTTACGCCAAAGACCGTCTTTGAATTTCATGAAGCAGGACTCAGAGCACTCGGATTGACCCATTATGGAACCAATCGTTACGGCGGTGGAACTCGCAGTGAAGTCGGATTGTCGCTCGATGCCATCGAATTGTTAAAGTACTGCGACGAGTTAGGTATCACCATCGACATGACCCACTTGTCCGACGTTTCGTTTTGGCAAGTCGCAAAACACTTTCGAGGTCGAGTGCATGCCAGCCATCAAAACGCTCGTGCCATTTGCAACTGGCAACGTCAATTCAGCGACGAGCAAATTCGATTCGTTATCGAGCGAGACGGGGTTCTCGGTGTTTCCATGGATGTCATCATGCTCCAAGACGGATTCGTCCGAGGCGTAACTAAGCCGGTTGCCACGTTGGAGCGAGCTGTCGATCAAATCGACCATGTTTGTCAGTTGTCCGGATCCATTCGGCACGTAGGAATCGGTACGGATCTTGACGGGGGTTACGGCTTCGAGCAAACGCCAGCAGATCTCAACCGATACCGTGACCTTCAATCGTTAGTCGCAATCATGCAACGCCGAGGTTTCCCGCAACCGGATATTGATGCATTTTTTAACGGCAACTGGATGCGATTTTTCAGCGAATCTCTGCCGGAATAGATTCTGCCCGTGTGGGTCAGCGGCTCCGCCCGCTGACCTCTCCATTCCCTGCCCGCTGACCTCTCCATTCTCCGCCCGCTGACCTCTTCATTCCCCGCCCGCTGAGTTGCAGGGTCACAATCAATTCACTACCTCTCACGTGGCTTGCGCATGGCCCAATTGCCAATGTCATCCAAATAGGTGTAGATCACCGGAACGGCAAGCAGCGTCAATAGCAGCGACAACGTTTGTCCGCCCGACGCAAGCACTGCAATCGAACGGCGTTCTTCCGAACCCGGACCATTCGCGATCAGCAACGGTAGCAGACCCGCGACAAAGGATATCGTAGTCATCAAGATCGGTCGCAATCGATCGCGATTCGCTTGTAGAATCGCTTCTCTGCGAGGCATTCCCTTGCGCCGAAGTGCATTCGTGCAATCCACTTGCAATATGGCCGCTTTCTTGACGACGCCAAACAAAACCAAAACCCCAAGCGCCGAGTACACGTTGAGGGTCTCATTGCCCCAGTATAAACTGATCAATCCAAACGGGACGGAAAGCGGCAAAGTGAATAGGATCGTGAACGGATGGGCCAGGTGTTCGAACTGGGCCGCCAACACAAGATACATAAAAACAAAGCTCAATAAAAATGTCCAGCGGAATTCGCTAAGCGTTTTTTCGAGTTCTTTGCCACGCCCCAAGACCCGTGTTTCAAATCCTGGCGGGATACCTATCTCAGTGGCCAACGCTCTAAGAGCCTGGACCCGATCCGCTAATGCGTATCCCGTTGATATATTGGCCCGAATCGCAACCATCCTTTGACGATCCAATCGATCGATACGAGCCGGCGCGATGCCGAAATCAAACCGAACAATATTGTCAATCCGCGTCAATTTCGACGCGTGGGACATGGATGCGGACTGTGAATCAACAGTGGACACGAGCTTACCAGCCGCCGGATTGGCTCGGACATAAAGTTGCGAAATAGAATCTTTATCGCGGCGATCTATTCCGACCAATCGCAGCTCCACATCGTACGCATCATCCACCAATTCATCACGATAGCGCGAGACCCTATCATCACCACCGACCGCGATCCTCAGAGTATCCGCAATTTCTTGAACCGAAACCCCCATAGCAGCAGCTCGCTCGCGATCGATCGAAACCAACAACTCCGGCTTATCCAACCGCAAAGTAGTATCAACATCGACAATGCCCGGCACTTCGATTGCCTTCTTTCGCATCAACTCACTAAACTCTGCTAGCTTCTTAACGTCAGGTCCGGTGATGGAGAAATCGATATCGACATTGGCTCCTTGACGCAACGATGTCAAGTTGCGAATAGACACTCGAACATCGGGTACCGACTTAAGCAAAATGCGCATTTCGGCCATTTTTTGTTGTTGGCTAAAGTTTCCGTCAAACGCCTGTCGCGGGTTTCCGCGTAGCAACGCCATTACGAATCGCTCTAGTGAAAACGTCCTTTCCGACGCGTCGCGCAAACGAACAAACACGCTTGCACTATTAACGCCGCCAAACCCTCTAGTCCCAACGCTGGCCAAAGTCAAAACAACGCCGTCGACTGTACGTAACTTCTCTTCGATGACTTGGAGCGCTTCGTTCATTCCAAGCAGTGACGTACCTTCTCTGGCAATGACGCTAACTTCAAATTCGGACTCGTCCACGTTGGTTGGGATATAGTCTTGTTTAACCCAACCATACAAGGGAATATTTGCAAGAATGGTTCCGACGCATAATAGCATCGTCAAGAAACGGTACTTGAGCGCGACCCGAAGCGAGGCCATGTAGCTCACCTCGACCAAGTGATAGATGCCTTTTTGTCGCGTCGTCTTTTGCGAATGCTCTGTACCATCCTTGGGCTTGGGCTTCCTTAGTAGCAAACTACACATCATCGGCGTCAAGGTGAAACTGATAACCATGGATATCAAAATGGCAACGGTGGCAGTTACACCAAACTCAAAAAGCATGCGCCCCGTCACGCTCGACAAGAACGAAACCGGCAAGAAGACGATCACAAGAGAAATAGTCGTCGCCAAGACAGCCAAACCAATTTCTTTGGTGCCTTCAATCGCAGCTTGAAAGGGATCCATGCCTTGCTCTTCGATGAGCCGAAAGACGTTTTCCAAAACAACGATTGCATCGTCAATCACGACTCCAACCATCAGCACCAACGCCAGCATCGTCATATTATTCAGCGTAAATCCAAATGCCTTCATGAAAGCGAACGTCGCGATGATGGACGCGGGGATGGCTATCGATGCAATCAGAGTGGACCGCCACGAACGCATGAACATCAATACGGTTAGGCAAGCTAAAATTGAGCCAGAGACGAGATGGTTTTCGATTTCATGCAGGGCGGACAGAATGTAGCGAGACTGGTCTTGAATGACCGCCACACGAACGTCCTTTGGAAGCAACTGCTCACTTCGCTTCAGTCTCGCTTTAACTCCCGCAATCACGTTGACTGTGTTTTCGCCGGACTGTCGCTGCACACTCAAGACGACAGTCGTTTTTCCGTCCAAGCGCGCCATGGTGCGAACCTCCTTGGTCCCGTCGACGATCGTACCCAGGTCACCCAGCCGAATAGAGGCTCCACCGACCGTATCAATTACCAAGTCCTCAAAGTCTTTGGACTTAGCCACACGTCCAAGCGTACGCATAGATCGCTCTCGCAAACCTTCATCGACTCGCCCGCCTGGTACTTCTGCGTTCTGCCTAACCAAAGCATCACGTACTTGAACGATGGAGAGCTGATACGCAGCCAATCGCTTGGCGTCGATATTGACTTTGATCGCTCGCTCTGCTGCGCCCGAAATGGAAACTTGCCCAACACCCGGACTCGATTCGATCACGCTTTTCACGTAACGATCTGCCAGGAGATACAATTCGCTCGGCGTTCGCTCCCCTGAAATCGCGATCGACATTACTGGTGAGGAGTCGATGTCCGATTTCTGGACGATGGGCGGATCTACGGTACGTGGCAAACGATTTGTTACGGCGGATACAACATCTCGCACATCTTGGACAGCTGCGTCGATATCGCGAGCGAGTGAAAACGTGATCAGAACCACAGAGCTTCCATCGGAGGAAATGCTCCTCAGTTCCTCTATTCCCGCCACCGTGGAAACAGCGTCCTCAATGACTTGAGCGATCTCCGATTCGACTTCCTGGGAGGCTGCTCCAGGGTACCCGGTTCGAATGAAGACGGTAGGCAAGTCGGTCTTGGGATAGCGATCGATCCCAAGCGACGGAAAGGCGACCACGCCAGCCACCACCATTGCCATCACAAGCATGAGGGCAAAAACCGGTCTCTTCACGCAGATTTCAGCGAGCCAATACAAAGTCGAAACCTAACGTTAGGCGGCAGGGTGGGGTGAGGAGGGCAATGCCCATTGTACTTGCCCACTCTCCGCTCAGAAAGCAATTCTGGTACCCGATTTTTGGTTTAGTACGTTTCCTCATTCCAGAGGGCGTTTTCTCAGAATGACAGTACAAACCATACAAACCCACCAACTTGCCAATCACTCTCGAAAGGTATGACGTAATGCCATCTAGGAACCAAGGATTCGGTCGCTGGCAATTTTCGCGTACTACAGTTCCTTGGCTATTAAAAGCCTGATTTTCAAATCCAATTGCGAAAAGCTATGAAACCCGCGAGGTCAATTGTGAGGTCGTTTTTTACATCATCGCTCGACAAAATCGCCCCGCCGTGTCCCTATGTCAATGCCATGAATTGGGATGCTTACCGGAGCAAGTTTCGATCCGACCGAAGCAGCAAATCAGGCAATCGAAGGTGTGCCATGGCCTTGTGCAGCCTCAACCCTGAATCAAGCGAATTGTCAGTAACTGCAAATCGCGGACAGGACCTTCCATTAATCGTTCAAAATACGTTGAAAAGTCGCTTTTCAATCGAGCCACTTTCGAAACCCCATTCTTTATCCGCTTTGGATGTCGATGCGTGTTTTGGCAGCGCAGGGCTAGAATTTTTGGCTGAAAAGCCAGTTTCTGAGTTTGGCCCGTCGGTAATCGATGGATCGGTTTGGTCGATCGAAAATGCGTTCGATTTGGAGCTCGGACTTTTGGAATGCGTTCAAGAAATTGCATTGACCCTCGCTCGTACCCCGCCAAAACGAACTCATTTGATCAAGGAAGCTGCCGATTTGACCAGAGACGCTGCCGATCGCCGATCCTGAATGGGCTGACGGTTGGCAGTTAGTTCAAAAAGCTCTCGGGCGGTCCACTCAAATTGCATCGCTACTTTTGCGACCCAACGGGCAAATTCGCCCTGGACCGTTTTCCGGTTCCTGGCTATATTTCTAGATTCTTGGTCGTACGCTTCCCGATGTGACGCTCACCTCCCGAAAAAAAGGACGGGTGGTTTGAGTTGGCTGCATGGAATTGATCGGCAGCCAGGTATTTTCACTATATCGTCACATTTGCACAAAAAGGTGGAGGCTTTGCATGGTTAAGTTGTTAGTCCGTGACCGGGAAACGATTCAAGAGGCTGTACGCCGTTTTCGCAAACTGGTTGAACGAAGCGGGCTAA
>JAYVPE010000094.1:0-2637 GCA_043757575.1 Pirellula sp. | reverse complement strand
AGAACAGCAAGCGACGTAAATTCCTATGAGTTGACCAGTCATACTTACCGATATCAATCTCAATACGGAAGCGATGAGATTCTCGAACAGCCGCTGACAGTAGCTAGCGCCGATGTTTCAGCCGATGGGTATCGCGTACGTCTCATGGCGGGGCCGTTGCGCCAACATTTCGTACATTCATTGAATGCCAATGGGGTTCGCAGTAGCGAGGGAGAAAAACTTTTGCACGCGAATGCTTACTACACGCTCAATCGAATACCAACTTTAGTTCGATAATGGATCGCGAATAACGTTGAATTCGCCGGTTAAGTTTTCGTCATGAATTGTGAGACAAAGCTTTGCGCCCAGACTGCGTCGGGTTCGAGCAAGGGTGGTTCGGGGGGTGTTTCATAGAGATAATCTTCGTAACCTGCGGCGTCATACACGCGGTGAAGCAAGGCTTGGAGATCCAGTTTTGCGTCCGGTATGTCACCTTTTAGTGGGATAGGAATTATCGGCAGTGGGTCACGCAATTGAATCGGCCATGCTTCCGCGTTGGGACACATGGACCGGCGCCAGACGACCACACTGTAATCGTACGAGGGCAATCCACTAATCGGCATTCGAGGCCCACCGCGCAGCAGATCAACTTCCACGATGGAAGCTGGGCTGCACATCAAAACGGATCGTTTCATGAGGTACTGCTCTCGATCAGGTCCGTAGCGCTTGTTGGAAGGACTAAGTATTTCAATCATGGTTACCAACTCGCGATTGTGTCGGTCTCGTATCTCGATGCAGGCGTGTTTCTCGATGTCGATTTCGGGTATGGTTGCAATGATGGAAGCGAGCCGCTCATTGGATGGTGAAGCCGCTACAACGACTGTGCCGCTTCGAGGCGATGCGTCGAACAACGAAACGTCTGGCTTGCCGAACAAACGGAGACGTTCTTCCGACGATGGTTCGTGAATAAAAACGCGTTCTTCAAGTTTTACAAAAAAATTGGGGCGGACTTGAGCGGACAATGCTTCGCCAACATAAGTCATCAACCGGTTGTGAAAATCTTCCCACACGGACGCCTGTTCCAAATAAGGGTTCATTCCTGGAAACGGAGATGGCATTTTCTTTCCTGGGGCAAGAGCTGTATGACGATCCATCGATTATAACACCAATCCCCCCATTTTAGAAATTTGGAAATTTTTGATCGACGAAACCAGAAGCTTCCTTTCGAACGAGATGCAGCAAAACACGAATCCAACGCCTATGACGAGTGGGCGTCACTCGGTCATCAGTGCGAGAACTCAACTTTTTCGAAGGCACTGGTAACATACTCAGAATCGGATAAGTATCGGACAACGAATGAAGGATTCTTGCTTTACAGTGTCGGTGACAACGGGATAGACGATGGCGGAGACTTTCGGCCTCGGCATGACGAATTCCTTGGTTTGGATCTGTCGTTGGCCAGACGTCTGATTGTTCCTGTCCCTGATGCGATTCAATAGGAATTCAACGGGGTTTTCTCTTGTGTCGCTTCGTCAAGCTTCTTGCCGTTCAAATCTTAAAGCGGAAATGAATTTCCACACTCCAAATTACGCAATACCTATGCTGGTCATTTTCCGGACTTTGTGTCTAGTTTCGTGAGATCAACGGTTGGTACTTCGCGTATTTCCCACACGGGTTGTTTGCCTTTCCTTTGCTGTTCAAGCCAACCCAGCCCTGCTTCGTAAATGATTTCGTGCCCGCCTTGGAAAATCGTAACTTGGGCCGATCCTGATACGCGACGGAACAAGGCCGGTTTGCGTTGATAGAGTGCGTCGTCGATTTTTTGAAGCAACGTGACAGGCATCTCGGGGGCTTTCACCATTTCTAAGATTGTAGCTTTTGGAACTCGATCCTTGAAAGCAGCAACCTCGTTGAACGCATTGAGCGTTTGGCTCAGGCCAGTTCGGAGCCGCAGGCTTCAGGGCGCTGATTCACACCACGGAAATCGGGATGCATCAACACCCATTTCTTCGCAATACACCAAATACCGTAGGCCGGGTTTGCTTGTGTGTAGTCGCCGCCCCATGAATGCAAAGCAATCAAAAGCGGCTTTGGATGATTGCCACCCGGATCATAAAACAACGAAGGTTGCATCGTGTCGTCGGCGGAACTAAGGTACTTGATGGCTCGTACTTCATGTGGCCAGCCAGCGACCGAGGTTTCTTGGCCGCTCACATGATTCGAATTCGCAATCGTAAAAATGAGCCAAAAGTGACAAGCTAACATCAATCGAATTACTTTTATTGCCGCATTCATTTGCCAAGTTCAAATTCAACCTATGTGGAAAACGGTTTGCGTCACTCAGGGCCACAATCAATACTCTAGTCTGAAACACGTTGCCAGGGAGCTAAGAGCAGTTTTGAATCTTCGCCATAGGTCTGCGAGACCACAAAACCACTGGCTTGCGAAATGTAGAATATACGACCGTTGGAAACCACCGCGCCCAAACATTCGCGAGAGTCGATCGCCGGACCTGTCGACACGAGTTGGCTGTTCTTCGATAAATCAATCATGTCCATGTTAGCACCAAGGATATAGGAACCCGACATCGTAAATCGGCAGCAAGCGTACTTGTGATCCACGCCTCCTATGACCGTTCCATTATCGCGATCAAATACA
>JAYVPE010000093.1:0-2637 GCA_043757575.1 Pirellula sp. | reverse complement strand
GCAGTTCGACTCTCCGCGTAGCCTAAAGACCGCCGATTACCAAGGAAACAGCGAGTAGATTGAAAGTTCGACGCCAATGAGACCTATCGACAATCCGGCGACTTTTGAACAAATCGACTCACATTCACAATCCGTAATCATCGAAAAACTCAGGGATTTGCATGCATCGCGAGAAAAAAGTGTGAGTCGATTTCGGCCTGCGGAAATCGGCGTTAAATCCTGATGGCACATTGCTTGCGGCGGCTATGGGGATTTTCGAAGACGCCGGAGCGAATTTAGCAAGGATTCGAGTTTGGGATACGACGACTTGGGAAACGGTATACGACCTGCGTGGACACTCTGGCTGCGTGTGGTCTTTAGACTTCAATGCGTCCGAGAACAGACTCGCGTCCGTGGGAGGCGTGGGCCTCAATAAGAATAAAGCTGGTAGCAAGAGCGCGTCCCGCGGTGAGTTCATAATTTGGGATACTACCACTGGTGACGAGTTATTAACAATTACGGCCACAGAAGAGGCCCTCTTTGGGGTCGCCTTCAGTCCGCACGGCAATCGATTAGCAACGGCGGGCGGCGATGGTTCTGTGAGACTCTGGAACGGAACGCCATTGGCTGAGTCGCCGCGATATGAACCATTGTCCGAATATTGATTGAAGCTTTGTTGCCAAGTGTGAACAGAAATGCGCCTAGTGATTGCGGGTTCATTCGCAAGTCGCATCGTGTTCAATTCACCGACAGCCACCCGACCGCCGAACGATACTGTCGCGAATTCTCGACCAATAAACACTTTCCCTAAATGGATTCAAGCAATGCGTATCGAACTCTTTTAAAAATTGACTGTTTTAGTCACTACCCTACTGTCAGCGAAAGCTGACGACTGGCCTCAATGGCGAGGACCGCAACGTAATAATGTTTCGGTCGAAGTGGGGCTTTTAAAAAATTGGCCAGATAGTGGACCACCATTGCTTTATCAAATCGAAGGATTAAGAAACGGAATATCAGCACCCGCTATTGTTGGAAATCGAGCCTTCGTCCTGAGCGTATTCGATGGGAATGAGTATGTAATTGCTTTCAACGTTGGAACTGGTGAGCGGGAATGGTTTTCCCGACTTGGACTGCCATCCGATGGCTACGTAGTTTACCACCGACTTATGCGATGGTTAAGCCAACGGACCCCTACTGTTTATGACGGAAAACTGTACGCGGTTACTGCATATGGATTACTCGTCTGTTTTTCATGCGACGATGGCAAGCAATTATGGAGTAAAGACTTCGGCACCGAATACGGCGTCACTAAGCAAACCTGGGGTTTTTGCGATTACCCTCTTGTGGATGGAGACGCTTTGATTTGTGTCCCTGGTGGTTCCGAGGCCACAGTTGTCGCTTTGAACCGGCATACAGGCAACGAAGTCTGGCGCAGTGTGTTAGTACCTTCAAAAACCTCAACTCGTTCTCAGAGATCCGCTCACTCTGCTACACTGCATGGTCGCGTGCAGAGTCTTGATTATTACGTCGTCGGTACGGATCAGGCTACCTACTTCATAAACCGCACCGATGGTCACCTACTAGCAAGTTACGAAGAATTCCATCCATCGACGGCTTCAAGTCATACACCGCTATTCTATAATTCCGACGTAATTGTCACCAATGGTTATAAAGGAGAAGTCGCAAGACTTGAAATAAGCCTCGAAGGACAAGTCATGTCGCTGAAGGAAATTTTTCGTAGTCGACAATCTTTGGATGCTTTCGGGGATAGCGGGATTCTGGTCGATGGTAAACTTGTTCTCAGTGGCAACAGTGGTCGAAGTTTGGATCGAATCGATCTACTTACCGGCGTTACTTCGATTAACGCACGAATGCAAGGCCGACATGCATTTACCTGTGCAGATGGACGACTATACACTTTTTTTACATAAGGAAAGGTCACTTTGACCGATGTGAACTCGATAGATCTAGCGCCGCTTGCCTCTTTTCAATTGCCAGACAAACAAGAGTCATTGGGTGTAACGTTGCCGGTTGTGGCAATTGGCAAATTGTATTTGCGTGATGATGACCGGATGTATTGTTTCGATGTCTCATCCAAAGCGTTATCTGCGCCAAGGGACACCACGCGAGTAAGCCATGTCGCTCCCAGAATGGACGTTGGCCAGGCGGATCGACCTCTTCCCGTGCCAGTTTATTTGCCAACGCCACAACATGTAGTGACGAGAATGCTTGAAGAAGCGAACTTGATGCCGGGACAAAAGCTCATTGACTTAGGAAGCGGTGATGGTCGAATCGTTTTGACAGCTGCAAAGCAATTTGGAGCGAGATCGGTCGGCTACGAGATCGATAAGGACCTTGTCGCAATCTCAAGATCGAAAATAGCTGCCGCGCAGGTCGCAGAATCGGCAAGTATCGAAGCTTCGGACATGTTCAAAGCTGACCTGACCGATGTCGACGTCCTGGCGATCTATCTCTATCCGGCCGTAATGGATCAACTTAAGAAACAGATCGAGCATATGCGCCCTGGAACGATCGTCGTTTCTCACCAGTTTAAGTTTCTAGTTGGACAGCGCCACTTCCGATTGCTAGCTAACGACTAAGTCTTTTCTCTGAATGGTTTTGGGAAAGAGAGTGAATCCCCATTGCCGCTGAGACAAA
>JAYVPE010000092.1:0-2639 GCA_043757575.1 Pirellula sp. | reverse complement strand
TGGTAGTCACACCGCGCCTCGGAGTTTTCACAGAAGGATCGGGACAGTCGAACGAATCTAGCAGTGGATCCTTGCCACTATTGACGTTGATTCTGTAGACCGTACGTCGATTGAACTCAGGCTCGTCCCGATCCACTGGCGTGTAAAAAGTCGCATTGAATTCAGTCGTGGTGAATGGCCGAAAGCTCGGACCACCGCCATTCGGATTTAACTGTCCGCTTGCAACCAGCATCGCATCGCGCACCGCTTCGGCCTCAAGTCGACGTGGAGCAAATCGCCAAAGCAGTCTGTTGTCTGCATCGATCGAAGCAGCCGAATCCATGAACGCGGATGCTTGTCGATAGGTTGCCGAATGAACAATCAACCGATGCAGCGATTTCACACTCCAACCACTCTCTATGAATTTTACGGCCAGCCAATCGAGCAATTCTGGGTGACTAGGACGGTCGCCACTAACTCCGAAATCATTTGGCGTTGCAACCAGCCCTTGACCAAAGTGCAAATACCAAACTCGGTTTGCCATAACTCGGGCAGGCAGTGGATTGCGAGCATCAGAAAGCCAATCCGCGAATTTCAGTCGTCGTTCCCTCTCAGGCGAATCGGCAGCAAGTCCAAAGTCCGCTTCCAGCTCAACGACCGCCGACAATGCACCGGGCGTAACGTCTTCATCCGGCGAATTGACATCGCCCCGCTTGAGGCGCTTCGTTATCGGCGGCTGAACTCGAACTCCCGTATAAGAGACGGGTAGTTTTTTTAACTCCTTCTGCAAAAGGTTACGAGTCTTGGATTCCTCATCGGATGCAATCGTGCGTTCACCATGCATAACTCCTTCGAAAACCGACTTGATCCTGTAATACTCTTCGTGCGGGATGGGATCGAATTTGTGGGCATGACATCGAGCGCAATTAACTGTCAGGCCTAGAAACGATTGACCTACGACACCGATCATGTCTTCGAGTTCGTCTTCGCGTGTGATAGCGCGTTGTGTCGCGTTCTTTTGACTATTGCCCGCTTGGTCCCAAGGGCCGCAGACGAGCAGGCTCGTCGCGACGATACCGTCTTGCGTTATCGGCTCCATGACATCGCCAGCAATCTGCTCCTTCATGAACTGGGTGTAAGGCTTGTCGTCGTTGAAGCTTTTGATGACATAGTCCCGATAGTGCCATGCATTGTCGCGTAGCCGATCGTATTCAAAGCCCTGGCTTTCCGTGTAGCGAGTGATATCCAGCCAATGTCGGCCCCAACGTTCGCCATAGTGCGACGATGCAAGGAGTCGATCCACCAGCGTTTGATATGCCTCGGGTGAATCGTCTGAAACAAAGGAATCGATTTCATCTGGACTTGGAGGCAATCCGATCAGATCGAAGCTCAATCGTCGGATGAGAGTCTGTCGATCGGCTTCAGCGGCTTGAGCCAGTTTTTTCTCCTCAAGCTTTTCGCGAACAAAACCATCCATTGCATCACCGGTTCCATTTGGAACTCTCGGCATGGATAGCGGTTGGAGTGACCAGTGCGAACTCACTTGTCTCTTTTGTCCAGAATACTCGTCCGGCCAAACAGCTCCTTCGTCCAACCAAGACTTAATCTTCGCCAACTCGTCGGTCGTAAGACGAGGTTTGCCGCTATTCTTTGGCGGCATCATCGACTCTTCGTCCTCACCACTTACCAATCGGTAGAGCAGGCTTTTCGCGGCGTCCTTTGGCACAATCGCGGCTTCGCCATTGTCGCCACCTTTCGAAGCTACATCGCGCACGTCCAATCGATAGCCACTCTTTTGCTGTTCCGGTCCGTGGCATTCGTAGCAGTGCTTTTGAAATATCGGCCGAATTTCGCGGACGAATTCCACCTGCGCATCGGCAGTTGAAACGAAGAAAAAAAAGAAGAAGAACCCAATTTCACAGAAACGCCAAATGTTGTGTTGCCGTTGCAAGTTGACCAAGTTCTTTTGCATCTATTCATCTTCCGTTCGTCAAGCCTTCGAATAACGACACGGTGTAGGAGCATACCGTTGGCCACAGTTTAATCTAAAACCACAACCATTGCACGCTTGCCACGCCTGAGGACAGGCCGACCTACGGGACCATACTCCTTGCTTTTCGCATCATTGCTAAGCATTCGAGTCGATACGCGTCGCCGCCAGCCGAACTTGCTGCTCGCTCAAGCATATCCGACCAATCCGCTTGTGGTGCCATTTGACTGTGACGCAATAGCAATCCAAACTCAGCCACCGAAGTTGCCCACTGCATGTCCCGATCAATCAGCGGCTTTTCGCTTCCATCTGTTTCGTTCAAGACAAACTCTTGTTTGGTGCTGACTCTCCCCTCAGGCTCTTTGTACCGTACCTTGAGCGTTAGGACTTCAGACGAATATTCGCCCGCAAAAGGTGCCTCGAATTTCGAATCGGTCTTCGGCCTTTGCAGGTACTTTGAGGCCTCACTGTCGGAAGGAGGATTAATTTCCAACGATTTGCCAGCCGGGATCACTTCATAGAGGGCGGTAACGCGATGTCCGGCCCCAATTTCGCCAGCGTCCTTTTGGTCGTTATCAAAGTCCTTGTTGGCGAGGCGACGATCTTCATAACCAATCAGTCGATAGCCAGCAATTTTCGCGGGGTTGAAGTCTACTTGGATCTTGACGTC
>JAYVPE010000091.1:0-2639 GCA_043757575.1 Pirellula sp. | reverse complement strand
TCGGACGCGGCGGGCATCGCAACCAAGGCCGAATCGTAGAGCCACGTTGGAAATTCAAACAGTACGGCCAATGCGGTAAATGGGTCAGCGATCTATTTCCCGAGTTGGGGAAATGTGTCGACGATATCGCATTTCTGCACTCGATGACGGCCGACTCGCCGATCCACGGCTCGGCCATGCTCATGATGAATTCGGGTAAGATCTTGAGTGGCTCGCCTTCGATGGGTTCTTGGATCAACTACGGAATGGGTTCGCTCAATGAGAACTTGCCCGGTTATGTAGTCATGTTGGATCCAAAGGGTGGCCCAATTAGCGGTGCCAAGAACTGGTCCGGCGGCTACATGCCAGCTAATTACCAAGGCACAATTCTGAGAGCCAAAGGCGCACCGCTGCTCGATCTTCAGCCACCCCTTGGCACGTCGCGAGAGCTTCAACGCGATTTGATCGATGCGATTGCTGAAAATAACCAAGCACACCTTTCAACGCGGGCAGCCAACTCAGAATTAGCCGCACGCATCTCCAGCTACGAGCTTGCGTTCAAGATGCAGCAGTCGGCACCCGAAGTCGTGGACTTGGCCAGCGAGGACGCTGAAACGCTCCAGTCTTATGGTATTGGGGAGCAGCGAACCGATGATTTTGGGCGTCGCTGCTTAATGGCGAGGCGGTTGGTCGAACGAGGTGTTCGCTTCATCCAGCTCTATTCAGGCGGAGCACACAACGACGACAATTGGGACGCGCACGGGGACCTCGAAAAGAACCACAATCTCCACGCGGGCAACACGGACAAACCGATCGCCGCTCTTCTCAAAGACCTCAAGCAACGCGGATTGCTCGACAGTACACTCGTTGTATGGGGAGGTGAGTTTGGACGTCAGCCGGTGGCGGAGTATCAAGCGAGCACTGGTCGAGATCACAACTCGTACGGGTTCACGATGTGGATGGCGGGTGGCGGAATTCGAGGTGGTATGACTGTAGGAACGACCGATGAGCTTGGCGCTGCAGCCGTGGAGCGGCCTTTGCACGTGAAGAATTTGCACGCAACGGTGCTCCATCAATTAGGCTTGGATCCAAATAAATTGTCCTACTTTTATAGTGGTCTCGATCAAAAGCTAGTTGGAGTGGAGCATGTGGAACCCATTCAAGAAATCATTTAGGCGATTGACAAAGCTATCGCCATTCGTCCCATTGCCTTGAGCAAGAATTGAAAAAGTGTTTTTTTGACGCTCCCGCCGACATCACTCAGCCGATGGCAATGGATGGTTAGCATTCTGCTGTTGCTAGCTACCATGATTAATTACATGGATCGTCAAGTTCTTGCGAACATGTCGGTCCGTATCAAAGATCAGTTACAATTGTCCGCTTCGGAATATGGAAACATTGAGTGGGCGTTTGGGACAGCGTTTGCATTCGGGTCATTGGCCTTTGGATTCCTCGTAGATCGCGTATCGGTTCGTTGGCTTTATCCGGCGGTGTTGCTCGGTTGGTCAGCCGTTGGATTCGCGACAGGTTTCGTTTGGAATTTCAGTTCGCTATTGACCTGCCGAGCATTGCTTGGTTTCTTCGAAGCCGGGCATTGGCCGTGCGCGTTGGTTGTAACGCACACGATTTTATCTCGACAACACCGTCCCTTCGGTAATAGTATCCTGCAAAGCGGTGCGTCGATTGGCGCGATCATAACGCCGATCATTATCGCGGGGTTCTTTATGTTGAATCAAGACGAACAAGCCTGGCGACCACCGTTTCAGATTGTGGGTTTGGTCGGTGTGTTTTGGGTGATCGCTTGGTGTTTTGCTATCCCGCACGGATCACTCGACAGAGAAAAGAGAACCGCGCGAAACGAAATTGGCGCTACCCATTGGTTCATCGAATTACTTGGGAGTTCTCGATTCTGGGCATTAGCGATTATGGTCATTTCGATCAATTCATCCTGGCAGCTTATCCGAGCTTGGTTGATGATGTTCTTGCAGGAGGGGCGTGGCTACAGCGAATATGCGGCATTGTTATTTCACTCGGCCTACTATTTAGCAACGGATGTCGGTTGCATCGGAGCAGGGTTTACTGCCATGTGGTTGAGTCGCAAAGGGTTGAGCGCGCATAGCTCGCGTTTGCTCACATACGCTGGTTGCTCGTTGTTAGCATGTTTCACTTGCATGGCTGCGATCTTGCCTCAAGGTTGGCCATTGCTGGTCGTATTGCTGGTTGTAGGAGCTGGAACGCTAGGGTTGTTCCCATGCTATTATTCTTTTACGCAAGAGCTGTCGGCTGCACATCTTGGCAAGGCAACTGGAATCCTTTCCTTTCTTGGCTGGATAGTTGCGTCGCCGTTGCATCGGGTTTTGGGTGAATACGTGGACAGGACAAGATCGTTTGATCTTGGCGTTGCTCTGGTTGGATTGGCACCGCTACTCGGGCTCGCCGCAATGCTTGTTCTGTGGCCCAATGAAAAAATGGAATGACCCAACAACTACGTAAACTCCACCCAGTTTCCTTGAATCCATCGTTCCTGTGGCATGAATTTCGTTTTGTAGTTCAAATGTGGATTTTCCAGGACAACCATTCCGAGGTACGCATATTGCTTGCCTGAGTCGCGGGCGTATTCAATTTGTTTCAGGATGGAATAGCTCCCGAGCGAAAGCTTC
>JAYVPE010000090.1:0-9771 GCA_043757575.1 Pirellula sp. | reverse complement strand
GCATACCCCGCCTTTGCTGCCGCCGGTGTTGAAACCAACAAGTAATGCAGTTAATGAATCTTTTCGTTCGTGTGACCATTCACGTTGGAAGAAGAGGTTTTTGCTAGTTGGAATTGTTTTGTCATTATTGGGAGGAATTAGTTGGGCTACCTCGCCACGCCCTAAATTGCTTCGCACGCCCGAGTCGATTGCGTCACACTTCGACCCGGCCATCCAATCGGTCGCGCAACAGGTCGACGAAGTGATAAACGCCGACATTTTAAGCCATGACATGAGTACGGCCAAAGTAGCAGACTGGCGAGCAATCACTCGCCGCATCAGTCTTGCCCTGATCGGAAACGGCTTGTCGCTCGAGGAAATTCGCGTACTGGAACAAATGCCAGAGGAGAGACGGACAATCTGGTGGACTGAATACTTGCTCAAGGACCGACGCTCTTACGACTATTTGGCGGAACGTTGGACACGAGCGACAGTCGGCACCAATCAAGGCCCTTTCCTCATCTTCCGGCGACGCAAGTATGTCGATTGGATTGCAGACCATTTCGAGAATGGCACACCCTACGATGTGATAGTTCGAGATCTTTTGGAAGCAAAAGGCTCCTGGACAGACGCTCCGCAAGTGAATTTCCTCACCGCAACAATGGACGTTGCGGACAACAAAAAACCGGATGCTATTCGCCTAGCAGGCCGCACCTCCCGCGCTTTTCTAGCACAACGATTCGACTGTTTGCAGTGCCACCAGGACTACTTAGGTAAAATCAATTTTTCAGACACGCTCGACGCGACTATTGACTCTGAGCCGAATCGGATCGGAGAGCAAGCCGACTTCCATCAGCTAGCAGCTTTCTTTTCAGGAGCAAGGCTAAACAATCCGTTTGTCGGCCTCCACAATTCCAAGCCTGATTATCGAATCACTTATCTCAATGACGAGGAGGAGAGTAGGGTTCAGCCCACGGTACCTTATCTTCGAGAGTTACTGCCTGTGCATGGCGACGCTAGGCATCGCCTTGCAGTTTGGGTTACGCATCCTGAGAATAAGGCATTCGCTCGAGCTACCGTTAACCGAACATGGGCTGTTTTGTTTGGTAAGCCAATGGTTGTACCGCTTGACAGCATTCCACTCTCCGGTCCCTTTCCGCCTGGATTGGAGATCTTATCGGAGGATTTCACAAAGAACGGCTACAACCTCAAGCGCTTAATTAGAACGATTATTTGCACCGAAGCGTTCCAGCGAGATTCTCGCATTGAAAGGGAGACGGAAAACGAGTCGATAGAGAAAGAGCACGAGAATCATTGGGCCGTCTTCCCATTAACTCAATTGCGTCCCGAGCAAGTTGCTGCTTCGATCCATCAAGCATGTCGAATGAAGGCGATCGACGAAAGCAGCTCCATCATCTCGAAGCTTGAATTGTTCAGTGCCGTGAATGACTTCACCAAAGCGTACGGTGACCGGGGAGATGATGAATTCATTCAGCAGTCGGTAACGATTCCGCAAAGACTGTTAGTGATGAATGGTTCGTACGTGAGCAAACGGATTGAAAATAATCCTGTTATGAATGTATCTACACACATTGCACAGCTAGCCAGCGATGATAGAGTCGCGGTTGAAACAGCTTATCTTTCGACGCTCAATCGATTGCCAACGGGCGCAGAGCTGAACGCATTTTGCGATCGACTTCACGGCACTAAACGCAACGCCAGATCCCAGGCAATGAGCAGCATTTTCTGGACTCTTATTAACAGTACGGAATTCCAATGGAATCACTAAACGCGACGGTCAAGCTTACGGAAAAATTTGCGTTTGGTTGCGATTCGTGGCGGAATTTTAGCCGTCGACGGTTCCTTCAGGGAGGCGCGATGGCCACAGGCGGAATGTTGAGCCAGGGAATGCTCACCCGGATTGCCGAACGCTTGTCTATCGCCAGTGAAAACGAAACTGGTGCAGCGATGCGTGCTAAGAGTTTGATAATACTTTGGATGCAAGGAGGCCCGAGCCAACTAGAAACCTTTGACCCTCATCCTGGTTCGAAAATAGGAGGGGAGACCAAAGCGATTGAAACTTCCGTTGCCGGTCTGCAAATCGCGAGCACGTTGCCGCGAACCGCAGAGATCATGCATCGGGCAACATTGGTGCGCTCGATGGTCTCTAAGGAGGGAGATCATGAACGTGCGACTTATAACATGAAATCGGGTTGGCGTCCCGATCCGACCTTGATTCACCCTGCGATTGGGGCTGTGATCTGCCATCAAACGAAAGACAACATCGAGATCCCGAGACACGTTTCTATTTTGAGTGGTCAATGGCCATCGCGTGGCGGTTACATGGGAAACGTTCTGGATGCCTTCAAAACAGGAGACCCAAAAGACCCTCTGCCTAATTTAAAAAGCTATACGGATCCGAAGGTGTTTGAGCACCGACTGAATGATTTGCGGAACGTAGTGGAAGCCGAGTTTAGTCGCGGTCGACTGCGAGAGTTAGACAAGGATAGGACGTTGCATGAATCCTCTACGGCGCGCGCGACCACCATGATGGCCAGTGAGCAGATAAAGGCGTTCGATATTGCGCTCGAGTCATCCAGTGTGATTGATTCCTTTGGCAACAACGCGTTTGGTCGCGGATGCTTGGCCGCGATCAGGCTGATTGAACAAGGTGTACGTTGCGTTGAGGTGGAGCTATCCGGTTGGGATTCGCATGTCGAAAACTATAGCTTGCAGAGTGGGAGATGCGCTATTTTGGATGCTGCGTTGCACTCGCTTATCCAGCAATTGGAGGAACGCGGTTTGCTGGATCAAACGATTGTTATGTGCGGCGGTGAATTTGGTCGAACCCCCAGAATCAACGTTGCCGACGGACGTGATCATTGGCCAACTGGTTTTAGCACACTTTTGGCAGGTGGTCCGTTCCGGGCTGGCCACGTTCACGGGCAAACGACGCACGATGTGATCGAATCAGGCAAAGATCCGCTTACGGGCGTTCAAGACGCGGTGCGGATAGAGGATCTGCACGCAACACTGCTGCATGCGTTCGGTGTGGATTTCTCACAGGAATTACAGACACCCATTGGTCGACCGCTCAAGCTAAGTGCCGGCAAAATTGTCGAATCGTTGCTCCGCTCATAGCGTGGGCCAAATGATGCTTACTTTGCGATATCGTGAACCTGTGGGCGCGGGATTTAAAGTTGAAAATGGAAACAAACGAAGATAAATCGAATCGCGGCTTAATGTTCTATTCAGGTTTATAAACTATAGTCTCACGGTTGCCTCAGTCGGAAAAAAGCCCATTCGAATAAAAAAATGTTGGTTTGTGACTTTAATCAAATTGACGAAATGGCATCGATACCTACAATGTGCGGCTCCTAGGGAAGGTAGCTTTCCATTCGTCTTTTTTACTGTTGGCAAAAATACCCGTTTGGGGAACTGTTTATTGCGTTTTCTACTTTTTTAAAAAGCAGGTGAAATTATGAAATTTAGAATGAAGCGTGCAGGTTTCACGTTGGTTGAGTTATTGGTCGTGATTGCGATTATTGGGATTTTGGTTGGCTTACTACTGCCAGCTGTGCAAGCGGCACGCGAGGCTGCTCGGCGAATGCAGTGCACGAACAACCTCAAGCAAATCGGTTTGGCGATTCTTAACTACGAAAGTACCTACCAGAAATTGCCAAACAAATCCGGTGGCACGGCAGCTCTGGTCGGCAGTTCGGAGCGGCTCATTGCGAATTACAACAGGCTTAGCCCCTTCGTTCCGCTGCTGGCCTATGTTGAGCAAACGGCTTTACTCACCCGTATCCAAGCCGGAAACGAAACTACTGCACTTGGGGTCGTCGCACCGGGAGGGCCATCGGGATGGTTCCCAAGAATTGATAACTCGACTGCGAATGGAAAATACTTTCCTTGGACGGTATCGATTCCAGCTTACCAATGCCCATCGGACTCAATCGTTCCGATAGCGACGGGCGAACATGGAACAAACTCGTATGCGGTTAACATGGGAGACCAGGTACTCAATGTGAATGGAGCCCAGCAGATGCGTGGTCCCCTCGGTGGGACTGGATTCTACAAAAGATTGGGTGCTGTCACGGACGGCACTAGCAACACTATCGTTTTTAGCGAACGAACGGCTCATAACGCGGACAATTTCAACGACGGTACATTTAAGACCGCGTCGGGAGCACAGCTGATCAGCCGTTTTGAGGCTCAAGTGCTCGCAATTCAGACCAGCCCAAGCAGTTGTAATGCCGTTGCGATCGGCAATCGTTACGCACCTGGAACGCAATTGAAGGCACGTTTTGGAATTCTTTGGACCGATGGGCAAGCGGAACGAATTGGTTTCAATACCGTTTTGGGACCAAACAAACCGTCCTGTTTTGGTGACGGCGTTCAAGCCGCCGATTCGGGCACCGTAGTATTGCCAGCTAGCAGCATGCACACAGGAGGTGTAAACGTCGCCAACCTGGATGGTTCCGTCCGCTTCGTTTCGAATAGCATCGATACTGGCAACACGTCAGCTATCCAAGCAATTCCAAGTGGTCCAAGCTTGTATGGCGTTTGGGGTGCGCTCGGCACTTTGGATGGTGGTGAAGTCGCTCAAATTGACAACTAAATTCGATTTGTAAGTTTTCACAAAGGCCACTGAGGCGATTGTCGCAGTGGCCTTCTTCATTTCTCATCTTGCATTACAGGAGTATATCGATGGTTTGGAAGCGATTTGTTGTATTGGGAACACTATGTACATTGTTCGCGGGTTGTGGAGGCAACAACGGCGGTGAGAGACCAACGGCGCCTGTAAAAGTATCGGTTACCTACAAAGGCAATCCGGTAGAGGGCGCGATTATTCAGTTTATCTCCATCGAAAATCCTCAGCCCGCAGTTGGCACAACTGACAAATCAGGGAACTGCTCATTGACCACCTATAAGTCTAATGATGGGGCTATCATTGGCAGCAACGTTATTACGATAACCAAAAGTGAAATCGACACGAAAAAAATCAAGGCGAGCAGGCCAGAAGACGCGGACCTAATCGGTGTAACGCCGACCCCAAACCTCAAAAGTTTGATTCCTAATAAGTACTCCGCACCTGGAACCTCGGGACTTAAGGAAGAAGTCAAAAAGGGACCGAACGCATTTACATATGATCTAAAGGATTAGTTCTTACAACCACAGCTTCAATCGACCGTCGAGATAGTCGGGCAGTGCCTTGTTCACCCATCGACGAATTTGGCTATCGTTGTAGCGTGTGCTGAAGTGCCCGCAAATGACTACTTCGTTCTTAAAATCATTTCTGCGAGCGACGATATCATCCAAGTGGGTGTGGCCATGTTTGTGAATTTTTTCTTTTCGGTGATCCGGTGCGACGAAGGTCATTTCGGTAATGAGGATTTTTGCTCGAAACATATCGGGGCAATCATCAAGTCCTTCGGGGGCTGTGTCGCCCGTATAGGCGATCAACGGGATGCGGACTTCGTGAGTCACGTCGGTCCCAGATAGTTTAATGTCGCGAATTTGGTCTCCCGTTAAATGAGCAAACTCAGGACGCAGTTTTTTGCGTCTATCCCAAACGATAAATCCGAGCGACGGAATTGAGTGCCGCGTCGCGCTCGTCGTAACGACCAATTCTCGAGATAGCTCGATCTCTTGGTTAGCTGTGAGCGGAATCAATTCGCAAGGAAGCCTGCCACGATCTAGGCGAGATACGCACTTGAGAAGCGCGTCGACAGTGGACACTGCGGATTCAGGCATATAGATCGTTGGAGGCTCCATCTTCATCATGCGACGTCGAGCTACATATGCTGGAAGTGCAGCGATGTGGTCGATATGGGCGTGTGAAACCATGAAGCGAGGGATGGCCATGTAATCCCACGGCTGGGCACCAAGATCAAAGCCGAGTTTCAATTCTGCGATTCGCCAGTAAGTCTGAACAGCGGCTCGCGAATAGCCGTCAATAGTGAGTTGATCGTGTTTCATGCAAAGAGTAGGGGCGTTGTCGACCGAACCGATTGTTTCGGCTAATTGAGAATCAATGCGTTGCGACGCACTGGAAGCTCGTGGCGTTGAGTCTGCTTCGACAGCAGCTTTTTTATCAGACACTGTTTGCTTTTTCTACTTCGGACGATTGCGGATTGTGAGGCGGATTGACTGGGATCTTGGCAACACGCCAATCCAATAATTGTAGCTCAACGCGTTTCATGCCGTTAAATTCGTTTATGTTGGGTCTGAATGCGACGTCTATTTGACCGCGATGATTGTTCAACGGTTCGATCCACTCGGCTTGACCGAACGCGACTCCTCGCATCGAAGATCCGTATTGAGCAAGTTTAACGCTCATATGTCGGTCACCGCTCCCCATCGCTTTGGCAGGATCAGCCAGGTCGACATTGCTCGCCACCAAAATTGGACGGGGGTTGTACGCTCCAAACGGTGCTAGTCGTTCCATAGTACAAACCGTGTTCAAATTCATTTGTTTGAAAGTTGCTTCAGCATCGATATGTATCGAAGCGATTGGTTTTTGACCAGTGAGCTGCGTTGAAACCACCTCGGAAAACGCTTCGCGAAAGGCTGCAATGTTGCGTTCTTCGATTCGCAAGCCCGCAGCCGCAGCATGGCCTCCGTAGCTTAAGAGGTGATCTTGGCATTGCTGCAACGCCGCATGAAGGTCGATGATCCCTTGTGATCGTGCAGAGCCAGTAGCTGGTTTTTGTCCGGTCGAGTCCATTCCGATAATGACGACAGGTCGGTGGAATTTTTCTGATAACTGACTTGCAACGACGCCGATGACGCCAAGATGCCAGCCCGGACCAGCAAGAACGAATGCCGAATCGTTTTCGATATCGAATTGCTCTTTGGCTTGTTTGGTAGCGGCAATGACGATGCTGCGTTCGAGCGATTTGCGGTCGCCGTTAAGTCGATCGATATACTCAGCCAATACAGCGGCACGTTGTGGATCTTGCGTTGTGAGCAATTCGATCCCGAGTTGTGCTTGACCAAGACGCCCGGCGGCGTTCAAACGGGGTGCGAGAGTAAAAGCAATATCTTCGGCTGTGAGTGTGCTCTTTTGATCGAGCTTGGTCTGTTTCATTAGGGCTTTAAGACCGAGCGGGCCGTGCTGTTGCATGAGTTTCAAAGCGTGACGAACGATGATGCGATTTTCGTCGAGGAGTGGTACTACGTCGGCGACCGTTCCTAGAGCTGCCAGAGTGGTTGCTTGAAACAAAAATTCACGAAGGGCGGTTGATACCTTTTTGGCTTGGCTAGCATGTTGGCAAATTGCCCATGCCAATTTGAACGCGACTCCAGCTCCGCATAGGCCGTGGAAAGGATAGTTGTAGCCTGGCAACGCGGGATGAACGATCACGGCTGCATCAGGAAGTTGGTCGGACATGCGGTGGTGGTCTGTTATGATCAAGTCGATCGCAAGTTCACGGCAGAGCTCCGCTTCCTTGACGGAGCCGATTCCGCAGTCCACGCTGATGATCATTTTGCGACCGCGTTGTGCCAGTTTTTGAATCGACTCGCAACTTAAACCGTAACTGTCCTCGAGTCGATTCGGAACGAAATACTGGACCTCCGCACCGAGTAGGCGAAGGCAACTGAAGAGAATAGACGTACCTGTCATGCCATCTGCGTCGTAGTCGCCGTAGACCGTAATCGGAGTCTTCGCTTGGATGGCTGCGAAGATGCGTTCCGAGGCGGCTTGTACACCCGGCAGGAGTTCTGGTTCCCGCAGATCTGAAAAGCGAGCTTCGAGAAAAGTCTCTATCGAACTTTGTTCGGTAATCCCACGATTGAGCAATAGTTGTGCAACTACCGGTTCGACAGACGACTTTTTGGCGAGCTCCAAGATCGCTGCCGAATCGTGACCCTTAAACAGCCATTGCTTGGCCATGGGAAGCCCTCCGTGAAGAACAAAATGAGAACAGGGCGAGTCGAAACTCGCCCTGTTTATAGGATGTGGAAACGGCGATCCGTCGCGAATTATTTACGCTTTTCAATGTGAAGCGTTACGCGTCGGAGCCGTCGATTGTATTTCTTGAGCTGCAGTTTTTCCCCGCCAGGCCTGCGCAAAAGTACGTAATTGATATCACCCGTCTCTTGGCAAACGAGAAACGTGGTTTCCTTTTTCTTCTTGCTCTTGGCCATTTTATTCGAACTTACCTTCAACAAAAACTGCGTTCTTGGACATTTAGGAACCCGTATTATGGGGATCAGTCCTGTTTCTGCCTAGTTCAATTGGGTTAATTGGGAAGTCGGGTTTTGGAACAAATGGTTAGCTGCTCGCATCCAATTAGGGCTTCTAGCATAAAGTTGCCCAATAATCCGACCTAACCCTCAAATTCCTAACACAACGTTTCCGAGAACAAGGAATACAGCGAATTGAAATAGTGATTGGGTAGTATTGCGCAAATATGATTAAGTTCCAAACTAACTTTCCAGCAGAAAAACAAAAACTCCACAGCATAAGTTTTTCTGTTGGTACGAGTGGCTCCTTTGTGACAGGCCTCCCCAACCGGGTGGTAATTAGGGTTTCGAAATGACGAAAATGCAACGCCGAGAATCTTTGATGCTAGCCGCGAGACGGATTTTTCGATCCATTCTACAAGGAGTGCTTCCAGGAACGGGCAATCACAAGGCTCGTCCAATCCATTTTGAACCGCTCGAGTCGCGTCAATTGATGGCAGCGGATTTCTTCGATGCAGCGTCGATGGCGGCCGCGTCGACCGTACCGACGACGCATACGCCTGCTCAATACAACTCAGTCCCGATGAGCACGGCAGGTCTGGTTGGAGAGGGAGAAGATGCTCCGAATTTGGTCGAATTTGCAAAGGCTTTGCAACAGGCGGGCGTCCGTTTCTTTGGTGCTGACTGGTGCCCGTTCTGTACTGAACAGAAAGCGCTATTTCAAGATGGAGCTCAGTTCTTGCCGTTCGTCGAAATGTCGAATCCGGATCGAACTCGCAATGCGACTGCAATTAGCGAGAACGTTACAACTTATCCTACTTGGGAATTTGGCAACGGCCAGCGAGTGACTGGCGTTCAAACATTGCAACAGCTTTCGACTCTTTCAGGAGTTGCCATCCCAACGGGAAGCAACCCGACGTTCACCGTGATTCCAAATCAAACCGTGCTCAATGGTTCACCTTTACATGTGCCTGTAGATGCATATGATCCGAACGGCGGTCCGTTGACTATTACCGTCACGAGCAGTAACCCATCGGCCATAGCTGCGGAGATGGTTACGAACAACAAGTCTTGGAAGCTCACTGTCAATGGTTATGGTGAAATGGTCTATCGATTGTTCCCGGACGAGGCGGCACGACCGGTGGGACGTATCGAATCGCTTACCAATAGCGGTTTTTACAATCAAACTGCCAGCAATAAAATAATCTTTCATCGAGTGATCGACAATTTTGTACTCCAGGCAGGTGACCCAACGGGTACAGGCAGCGGTGGTTCGACTCTCGGAACTTTCGACGATCAATTCAACGTCAATCTACAGCACAATCGCACCGGCATCTTGTCGTATGCAAAATCAGCGGACGACACCAACGACTCACAGTTTTTCATCACCGAAGGACCTCAGCGACATCTCGATTTCAACCATTCAATCTTTGGTCAGATCATCGAAGGGGATTCGGTTCGCGAAGGAATATCGCGCACCAAGGTGACGAGCGATCGTCCTGACACGGAAATCTCGATCAAGTCCGCTGAAATTTTTAATGATACCGAGAACGGCTTAATTCGGTTGAAGGCGCACGCAAATACAGGAAGTTCAACAAT
>JAYVPE010000089.1:0-34461 GCA_043757575.1 Pirellula sp. | reverse complement strand
GGGACTATGACTGCCACGGATGGCAAACACATGTTGCGCTTCGACGATTTTGATTTTCCTTGGAAGTCCGAAGTGATTCTCGTTCCAAAGAGCCGCCTATTTGGGATCAAGGATTTCGTGAATCTCCGAGACGTCTCGGTTGGTTTGCACGATAAGACAATCATTATTGCGTCTGAATCATGGCGATTCTGGCTTCCGCTGGAAATGGTTTCTCGATTCCCGTATGTAGATCGAGTAATTCCAGACCGGCATAGATCAACCAACCGTGTCCAGCTCGATCTTGGCGATCGCAACGCTTTAGGAAGTTGCCTATCACAACTACCTGGCAACACGGATGCCATGCAACCCGTGATTCTGGATTTAAACGGTCACGTTGCGGTGATTGGCAAAACCAATCAAGGCAGTGAATGCACGGTGTGCTTGGAGCTAGATCGTTCGTTGCATCTGGGCCCAGACCTGCGAATTGGGACCCCCCGCCAAAATCTGGAATTTGCCTCGCAGTTCGGTGCGGACAGTCTTTTTCTGTTTGGCAGAGACCAGCCAATCCTGGCATGCGGACCAAGAATGCAATATGTCTGGATGCCGCTATCGAACATGGATTTGAAAATCGATTTCGCCCAAGCTCAGCGTGTTTCAGCAAGCACCATCCTATCGAGCAACAAACGTCGCAAGACGGGCTAACAAGACTTAATCGTGCTGGGGCAAACATGGGACAAAACCGGACAACGCCGGTGAAAATCCAACGGTTCGAAACCCGTTGTTTACAACTCTTCGCTTAATAAGCTTCTGAAACCACGATGCGTCGATTTTCGACAACGAATCTGGAATATCACATGGAAAGGGCTGCCCGTGGCGCAAGCCGCTAGGCAGTCTTTTTTTAGCCATTAGACAGCGAGATTTCTGGAATAGAGTCGTGAATTGGTTCAAAAAATTAGATTGTCCAAACGAGGCCGTTAAGGTTCGCAACGTCGCTACCCCTCGAGTTAGCAGTGTGTAACCGGTTACTCAGGCCTAGCGAGTTAAGTCCATGGCTATGCCCTGGCTTCGCCGCTCCCAACCGTATGCTCTGAGCAAAGCGGATCCGATGCTCACAGTCCGACCTTGCCCAGCGCTCGACGGATGTGACTGCCGAGTTTGTCGGGTTCACCGAGGGCACACAAGCCACCCAGCGTGCCTACGCTGTTAGGGGCTGCGGCCAACGCCGCCGACGCTGAGTCCGTGTACTCGCAATGGTCATCTCGTCTTAAGCCGGCGCGATTCGCATTACTTGGCGGCGAACCTTTGCTCAACCCGGCTATTCTGGATCACATTCGAATTGCCGGACAACATTGGTCTGACAGTGAACTGATGCTTGTCACCAACGGAATCTTCCTGCACCGCTTCCCTGAGCTGCCGCAGGTTCTTGTTGACACGAAATGCCAACTCGAAATCAGCCAGCACGGCACACACGCTGACTACCTTGCGCAATTTCAAGAAGTGAAAAGTCTCGTTTGAAGTTGGCGAGAGAAGCATCCCAAGATTCGCATCCGAATTCGCCAGTCACATAAAGGTTGGATGCGTCAGTACAACATCGTCGATGACAAACGTGGAGTTCTAACCACTTGATCTTGTAGTTCCAATGCCCTCGGTATTTGCTGGTCAGTAAGTGCCTTCAGTATGGTCGTGAAATGGCGTCTGGCTGTTGAGTCTTGCATAAGTGTTCGCTTGTTTTGCTGCCAATCTAGCTCGAGCAGATTCAGCAACGCAGAACCAATGTGATAATGGTCTCTCCAATGCGATTCGCGAAATTCAGGCACGGACTCGGCTATCAACTGAAGTCCCTTTCTTCGAAGGCCAGAGAAGGATGGCCAAGCTAGAAGGACTGCGAATCCTTGAACTACCTCTGGATCAGGAAGCCAGTGCGTGGCCCACCGAGCGTATTGGTCTTCGAGGTTTGTGATGTATGGTCTGAAGCGATCTTCTTGTAGAACATATGGACCAAAGCGATTGTAACCCATCAGCCCCAGAAACAAGCTCGAATGTGACTCATTATTGCGCGCCTTGGTTGTGAACCAGTTTGGCTGGTCCCACGCAAAGTTCATCATGGATCGCCATTCATCAAAGAAGTCGTCTTCTTTGCCAACCACGGCAAGCCCGTGTTGAAACCAAGAAGACAGAAAGCTTTCAGACCAATTAAACCGATCCAGACCGAAGATCAGTATCGGCTTCCAGAGCTTCTCTCGTTGGTCACGCCGCTCGATGGATGGAATACATGCAGCCAGTAAATTAAACAGCCAATTGCCAATTTCCCTGGGGTGACAGTAAAACCGGTCGTCACTGTCGCGACTATTACGAATAGCTTCGTCAGTACCACCAAGTGGGCGGAGCAGGCCAAGAAGAAGATTCTCCAAAATCGCAATATATTGCTGTTGCTCTGCTGGTTCCTTGACATCTGAAAATCTTGAGAGCCAGCCGAATGCTGCTTTCAAATGTTCTAACTCGAACCCGCATGAACGTTTGATCCGCTCGCGTGCTTTGGGATGAAGTTCGGTGGGCTCTTCCGTTGATCGATCCTGAATGAGCAAGTCGATGATTCTATCGGTTGAGGTATCAGCAACTGCACAAAGATCTGGCAGCTCAGTTTCCATCCTGCCCTCTACGAAATCCTCGATTAACTTACCGAACTCGTTGTCTATGTCGAAGCGTGCGTTTCTGCACGACCAAATGCTGTTTCCCGACTGCGTTACTTCGAATACGTTTCTTAGTCCGGATGACACGATCGCGATCCTCTGAAGTCGAAGGAAGTCATCGCCGAGCTTAGATCGATATTCAAATGCGAAGTCCATGAGGTCCTGAATCACTGTGTGACTGTAATGCAGTGACCACCGAGCACAGAGACCTCGTATGCCTTGATTGCTCCGATCGGAGGCAAGTTCCTTCACCGCTATCATTGCTGCGAAGTTACGCCAAAACGTATTACTTATCGAATTCGCAACATCAAATTGTGGTCGAGGTGGAGGGAATTCGAGGATTTCGGCGAATCGCTTTTCGCACCATCCAATCTTTGTGGCGTCCGAGTTCAGCCAATCCTCATGAAGCATGTACAAAACCGCAATTCCGCCAAGAATCGAGTGCTCTGGTTCCTCACCACGCTCACGAGCCCCCGAAGCGTCGTCACTGATGGCTTGTAGCCGCTCCCAAAATGTTTGTAGCTGTTCTGCCGTCAGTTTTGATCGCTTGTCAATGAGATTTCTGCATTCCCACGGGAACTGAAGAATAGCCATCTGCTTCTCCAGTTTTGCACGTGACACCGACAGTCTTGCAGTTCGCTCAGGAGGTTCTACGAGCTGGAGTTGTATCGCGCCTTCTGTCGATGTTGCTGTCCAGTTTTTAGGATCGAACTGAATGACGATCTTCTCCAAACCATCAAATTGATCAGTGTCAACACGGTCACGCAAAGCAGTTGCCCATGTCTGGTGAATACTCTCCATCTGGCTACGGAAATCTGGGTCGTTGAAAAGGAGCGTGAGCATCGTTTCACCGATGGTCGTATTCCTGTGTGGCAAAGCGTGCCAGTCCCTCACGGAATTGAACATCGATTCACCCCATCGCATCCACTGCATCATGCTCATTCCCCAAAGCTTATCGTGCCCCTGGATACGATGGTTCTCCTCCCATACTTGAAGTTGCCACATAGAGGCAAGCGGCAACAATTCGTCTTTCAATAGATCTGGGTTCTTGTTTGCGACGGCAGAAAGCAATCCCAGTAACGCAGAACTTCTCGAGGTAGCAAGAATTTGAGCGATCGGTTCAGCTACAGATTGGCCCTCACCAATCATGAGATACAGCCATCGTTCCAGAGCCATCAACGCACTTCCTACCGCATCCGGAGTCCGGACGAAATCACGGTACCAGAAGTAAGCATCCTGTGAGCCGAAGTACTTTACTTCACCACTTTGCGTATCCGCCGAGACTGACTCCGACTGTCCGTTTCTGTTATCTAGCCAACGATCTGTTATGAAGTTTGCCAGACGTGCGATTGCCTCGATGCCCTTCCGCCAGTTGATCTGAAGGAAGCTAAGAAAGGGGCCACGGAAGTACATGGCAGGAGACCATTCGTGCATTTCTTCTACATGGAGGAATTCGTGCAGTTCCATCCCGTAACCGTGTCTTCCTGTTGGCAGAGGCTCTCTGATTAAACACGCAAGCATAACCTCGATCGCGGCATCTGGACGTTTCGCAAAGAGATACCTCAGCGCATTGCCGTCCGCTAGAAACCCATCTTGAACTTGGTGACCAATACTGCGTACCGGACCGTCTGGCCATGGCTTGGAGAGAGGTCCACGTGGACCAAATAGCATCTCCTTAGTTGGGAGAGACATGCCCAAGCCCGAGTCGTGCGACTCATCTTTTTGATCGTCCTCGGGCGCTGGAGGGAAAAACGAATCTTCGCGTCGCTCACACAATTTAACTGCGATGTCGGCTACCTCGTCGGGCCGAACATCGGCAGCAACCAGGAGTCGCTGAAAAACAGATTTGCTGGACTCCGAAGATACACCCCACGTATCAACACGCATGGATTCAATTATGTGGAGTGCGGCGTCAATCAGAATCTGTGCGCATTCATCCCGAAGCGGCCAAGTGTCACTACTATTCTCGATCCAAATCGCTGCGATCTTTGTGGCGTTGTCGATCGCATGCGGAAAGAGATCCGTTCGCTTCCTGTGAAGCACGCCCAAAAATGGCAGCCACATAGGCCAATAGGGAATTCTGTAATGGGAAGCACAGGTCGCGTTGTAACCATCGGTCTGGAATCGAGGATCAGGTAACGTGGCAATGTGCATGAAGCGATTCAATAAGCGATTCAGCAGAAAGCAGTCATTACCGAGTAGATGCACCCAGATTTCTTCGAGCCTCTCCACTGTGTTAGCTGCGAACAGCACGGATTCGAGGATCAAGTCGACTTCAATCTTCGGCTTTCCATCGAATGCAAGATCAAAGACAATCTGCTTCCACTTGTCGGTCCCTAGAGCGCTGCCTTCAAGATGACGTAATCCAAATAGTCGGATGGCTCGATGCCATCTTGGATTGAATGACTTCTCCGAGACTAAACTCGAGAATTCTTGTTGTCGACCGAGCAGAAATCTTGATCGTGCCCAATCCCCAAGTAGATCATGCTGAAAGCTAACTTGTTCATCATGGCAAGTGAGAATCCGATCTTGCTGCAATTCATGCAGTAAACGTGATTCATCGCTTTCAAGATCGCCAATTGGTAATCCAGCTCGGAAGTCATCTGCCTCTTTTGCGCTAAGGTTTTGGAGCAGTCTAGATCTTGCATGACCATTTGCTCCGCGAGCGACATGCTCCTCCCAGAACCAATCAATCACGTTTGTTTCACCGATCCACGAGTCAAAAGCTGTGGTGGAGCGGGCATTGCTCGTGATGAGATCAAGTAGCTTAAGATTAGAAAACAGGAGGCTGAGATGCGGTTGAAGCAAAAGCTTCCGGATCTCTGGGAACTCTTCGACAACCACTTCACTATGTTTGGCGAACGAAAACTCGATCGTATCGACCATGATTACTGGGAGGTTGGGTACTTCGCGGCTTAGAGCCCCAAAGAATCGCTCCCAATCGTCGACGACGCCGGTAAACAGCACTGACCAGGAGCTACTGTTTCCATTCAATATCGCTTTGCGTAACAACTCGCCTAGGTTTGCAACGCCATCGGAATCCAATTTTTCGAACGCGTCGACGACGATTAGACCGGAAGAAGTCAAAGACTGTGAAAGCAAACGAGAGAGAGGAATTCGCAAGCCAAGTTCAGAAAGAACACGGGTAATTCCCTGGCGATTCAGGTCACGAGGTTCCAACCAAATTCCTCTCGCGGTTCGTTTGACTTCTACCGCTACCTCTTTTGCGATCGATGACTTGCCTGAACCGCTGGTTCCGACCAGTGCTCTGAAGCCTGAGACATGTGGAACTTTCCGGTCTAATTGTATCTTGCCTGCAAGGTTGCTCCGGACGCGATCTAAACGAGAGTCTGTTTCCTCTACAATCTTGAGCCAGTCCCCCTCAAAGTCCGGGTACTCCTTGAAAGAAAAGTTGTTTCGCAACCGGGCGACGAGTGAGTCGCGATCGATTGTTCCACCAGCATTCGAGAGCTCGCGTGCGACATGCTCTATGTGAATCCACAACGATTCACTTGTCGGTTCGTCAGGCTCTTGTAGCAGATATTTGCAGATCCAGTTGCAGTTGATTTCGTCTTTTGACGGGTCGTGTTCAAAATCAAACTCGAGGTGACGTATCCGCCTTATCAACTTAACTGTCTCTACGTGAGACTGCGCCGAGTCTACCGAGCCAGGGCAGTGCAAACTCGCGAAGATTGCTCGTTCTATGTCATTCGCGTAGCGAGGCGTTGCGAGTCTAGTTGGGAAGAGGGCTTCGTCGGCTGCCATCGCCTTAGTAAGCAGCGACTGCCATGCTCGGCTCACTTCAACTTGAATGGGCACCGTTGCAAGCGATAGGTAGTCATTGTCCGCAGTAAATTTGACAGTGCCTTTATGGACCCAATGCTCCCATATCGCCGTTACAAAGTCTTTAGGGAATCCCGATTCGTCGATCTGAACATTACTTTTGACTGAGATCGCTATCTGATGTTGCTTTTGCTTTGCATCAACAAGATCAAGGACCATGTCATCTAGCAACCATCCGTCAACTCGGGTCTGATAGTGTACTCTCTCAATCAGCCCCTCCGTTGAATTAAGCGGAGGGTGCTTGGCGAGCATTTTCAATAGATAGTTTGCCGCAACTTTTTCCTCAAAGGTGAATCCACCACCTGATGTCTGTTTCGGAGTTGCTACTTCTTTGGCCATGATTTATCCAGTCCTGCTGACACGCTGCAACGTCGGCAATACCCGACTCACCCCCGGCATATCGAGCAAATAATTTTGCAGGATCTCTCGCTCGACCCAGTCCGGCATCAGGGGCTGGAATTTGGTTAAGCGATAGTTCGGCAGGGAGCCGGAAATCGAGGCAAGCAGCTCGTCGTTTGACCAGAAGCTTTCCTGAGCGATTTGACGGATTGCATCACTCAGCCAAGCTGACGTTGGGCTTTCGCCGCGGATTCGGATGGCGTAGTTGTCGGGAATGAATGTCCAAGTGGGCTCAATGAACGCGAGGGCGTACCGCAGGGTTGAGTTAATGCGGCCACCGGCAAAGGTCCACCAACGGAGCTCGTGGGTGTCTCCGTCGACGCCACCCTTCTCTGGATCCAGAAAGCGACCGAGCTTCTCACGTTCCTCCCGAAGAACGCCACGCGATTCGTTTTCCAAGTAGGGGTAGTCCTCTGTGGATGTCAGAACCTTGAGAACCTGCTGGCAAAGGCCGTAGCCAAGAAACTGTGGAAGAAAGCCGCCCCACGAAGGTTGCCTACCCATGGGAGCTGGGATTACGAACACGCGCCGATCGTCGTGATTGATTTGATTGACTGCCCACGCTCGTCCGCCGAGAAGAAAGCTCGATACGCTTTCTACAAGTCGATCAACAAATTCCTGCGTCAAAGAGCCAACGGGCTGGCCGGCGATTGTCATCACGGTGTAGGTTTTCGGTGTCGAAAACACGGCAAAGAGTTCCATGAAATTGCGTCGGCCAAAGCGGCGTTCCGCTTTTGGGCCAAGCGACAAGAGGCCGCTCGAAAGTACGAGCGATTCATCTTGAATCATCCACGCAATCAAACGGTCGAACTCATCCCGATCGATCCCGCAGAAGTCGGGCAGCCTCGATAGATGCGTCCAGGTGTCTTCAGGTCTTACTCCATTCGTTGCTAGCGACATTGCTAACAATTGGTGAATCAGAACAGGCCAGCAACGATTGTTGACTTCGATACTCTCGACCCAACCGGTCTTTGCGAGCTCAACGATCGAGATCGCTTGAAGAACGCCTTCGCTCGTTTCACAATAAAATGTCGTGTTCGCTGGCCTATCATCGCGCCGTCCGGTTCGCCCCATACGTTGCATGAATGCACTCACGGTGTCTGTCGCTTCAGCCTGCAAGACATAATCCAAATCGCCGACGTCGATCCCGAGCTCAAGAGTCGAGGTACAAACAATGCAGGCGTCGGTTCCCTGGTGGAACTGTTCTTCCGCATGCTGTCGCTCTTCGCGTGAAACGGCGCTGTGATGCACGAAGACCTCCGTTCCCTGCCGACGCATTTGTTCGGCGACCGCTTCAGAGGTCGATCGCGATTGGCAAAAGAACAGGCTCTTGAAACCGCGAGCCTTCTGAGATGCTTCTTCCGCAATTGAAACCAGACCAGGCCGATGTACAACTTGGATTTGGCGGCGAGCCGGTTTCTTAGGCGGATCAACTACGACGCCTTCGCGCTGTGAAGTACCACGAAGCCACTCAAGTATTGCGTCAGGGTTGCCAACCGTCGCGCTCAGCCCGATGCGTTGAATGTCGTGGGTCGAGAACTTTCTAATCCGCTCGACGACACTCATTAAATGGGCACCGCGATCGCTGCCAGCAATCGCATGCACTTCGTCGATGATCACACATCGTAAGTCGCAGAAGATCTGTTCGACTGGCACCGACTGCGAGACCAACATCACTTCGAGCGACTCAGGGGTCGTCATCAATAGTTCGGCTGGATCCTTCAGGAATTTCTTACGTTCACTAGCTTGTGTGTCGCCGTGCCATACAAACCTTCGAAGGCCCACCATCTCCGTGTACTGATCCAATCGATGAGCTTGGTTGTTCAACAGTGCTTTGATTGGTGCAATGTAGATCGCGCCGACTCCCTGAATAACCGGCTGTTGGACCAGTTGGGAAAGAGTCGGGAAGATCGAAGCTTCAGTCTTACCACCAGCGGTCGGTGCCAGCACGACAGCATTCTTGCCAGCCAGAATTGCCTCGCCGGCCAACTCTTGAACAGGACGTAAGCTCGTCCAGCCAAGTCGGGCGACGATGGCTTCCTGTAACCGAGGTGCAAACGAAGCGAATACACTCACCAAGTATCCTCCGCAACCGCAAGCGAATCGTCATCATCGATTAGTTTTGGAGATCCCGTAATTGCGTACTGCTCTTCGGCAGACAGTTCTTGCGGCTGGAATCCGTACTCGGTCATAGGGTCGTAATCGTCGTTTTCATCAACCAAATCTAGCTGTGTTACGAACTGTCGCAAAAACTGTCGGGGGACGACACCGACGTCACCTCGAAAACCTTTCGTGACTTCCGCGACCAATCGATCGATAAACTCAACACTCACTTTTGATTCGATTCGGGTCCGATCTTGAGCGGGATACAATTCGCGAAGCTTAATTGCGACACTCTTTAATCTCGGTTCATCGAACGGAGTCAATTCAAGCTGGGCTTGGCGAAGACTAGCGAAACGGCCCTGCTTCATGAACTGGATTCTCTCGTTCAAGGGAGCTAGCCCCGCGACGCCTTGCCGAGTGTCAAAGAAATCAGGCGTACCCGTGAAGACCCACAGTAATCCGGGGTACGATCCAGCCGCGTCAGCAATCTGGCGGATCCCGTTGAGAGACTTATGCCGCGAGTCCTTTCGCATCCTAAGAATGGTCTCTGCCTCATCGATCGCGATCGTCAGTCCCTTGTAGCCAGCGGCTTTGACGATTGCCAGGACTCCACGCAGATAGTCGAGCGCATCGCGGCTGGTTATGTCACCCTTGATCCCAGCCAGCTTCTTGGCGTTAGCAGCGACATTACCACTTCCGCATAGCCATGAGATGAGCGATCCGGCGTCTGCCAGACTTCCTTCTTGCTTCAAATCAAAAATGGTTTGAATGACCCGCACAAAATCCTGTGGAGCCTTGCCTCCGGTTAGCGAGGCCAAATCCTCGTCGATCCGTTTACGAACCTTTTGATCGAAGTCGTCTGCTTCCTCATCTTCACCGCCGGCAATCAAAGCATCTTCCACTTTCGCGATCCATCGATCCAGGATGTCGCCCATCGCTCCTCGTGGGCAGACGTTTGTTCCAAGCTCGAGCATCACCTTGCGATAGACATCATCGAATCGGTGGAATCGCAGATCGTTATCAGACACAACCACAAAGCTCGTGACAAAGCCCTTTTCCAGGGCATCCAGGAGAGTTAGTCTCGCCATGAACGTCTTGCCGCATCCATATCCGCCTCGTAGGAACTTGATGGTGCCTTCGCCGTTGCGTGCAAGCTCAAGCTGGCGATCCATTTCGCCACGCAGTTTCTCGATGCCAACTGCAAATGCATCCATTCCGCGTTCGGGCACGAGCCCCTTACGCAAACATTCAAAGATGTGCTGTATGTCCCTATGAGTCATCATTGTCATGGTTATTCGGAATCCTTCGTAATATCCGAAAAGGGGTCTGAATATCCGAAAAGGGGTCTGACCCTCTCCGTTCCTCCAAAGGGTCAGACCCCTTTTCGGATGTAGTTTTGTAATCTGCCCTCTGCTCGCGGACATATCTCTTGATGTTGCCGACGACATCGATCCGCACTTCAAACGGCGCGCGGGCCGCGTAGGATTCGAACTGCGTCGCGAAACGCCGAGCCTTGCGTGGGCTACCGAGTAGGTTTTGTGCCTCCTCGTCTGTCACAGTACCGTGTTTCTCGAGGTGATTGAAGAACCTTTGTACGCCTTCGTCGTCAAATTCGTTGACCCATGAGTCCACTGCGATGTCGACGGTGACTGGTTCTTTCTCTTTCTCAGATTCCTTCGATGGAGTTGAATGTCCCATGACCGTTACAGTGAACCGGTCCGCAACGACGACTGGCTGAACATCCGCCTCCGCAGCAGGATGATAAAACTCAACTCGCGAGCGAGAATCCTTGCTGCCCGTCAAGCGGAAGAACAACTCGAAAGGCGATCCAACTTTGGCAATGACAGATCGTGACTTCAATTGCGCGTCGCCACGTACTTGGCAAAGTTCGAGAGCCACATCGTCTTCGTCGACAACCCTTAAGCCAACTTCAACCAAGAGATCTTCTTCGAATCCTAAACTGTTGTGCTCGCTTGCGAGTTTTAATGTTGCACTAACACAATGCCAGCCACCCACTGGTTCCAGCCGCTGCACGTTTGCAAACTGAAATTTTAGGTTTTGCCCGCCAAGGGCGATTCGATGGCTGATTGTGATAACCGGAATCAGTCGTTCCTGCAGGGAGTTACCGCCGTGCAGATAGTTCAGTGATTTGTCACCGATGTCGAACGCCGCCGTTGTTTCGGGGAACATCAGATGTTCATCGCAACCCTCATAACCTAGATCCGCCAAGGGCACGTGCAGTTCACCAGTGTGCTGCGCCGAGGGAGAACGCAAAATATGTCGACGACTGGGATCCACTTTACGACCGTGTGCCTGTACTTCCCTGACGCCGTCTTTCAACAGGAATCCATGGTCGGCAGTTATCACAAACTGCTTGATCCCAGCTTCGCGAAGCAATTGCCAGCCAGCACGAATATTCTGCATCGCATAGTCAAAGACGACTGGCCCAAGATCCTTCTCGCCCGCGTTATCGATGATCTGGCTATGCACATACACGATCTTCGCCCCTGCAATTTTTCGCCGAAGCTGCTTTGAATCTAACTGGCCGATCTCCTCCAATGTCAGAATTGGGCAGGTCCGTCCGCCCACGCGTTCATGCATGGCTCGCTTGCGGCTCTCAGGATCCTTTACCAGAAACTGCCCGGTGTGGAAGCCTTGAATGCGAGACCCACTCAGACTCGGACGCATCTTGCCACTGTGATTCACTGGTGCGAGTGCATTCATCCCTACAGAGGTAATAGTTGGCAGTTCCGCCAACCGGGCATTCAGATGAGCGGTCGTCGCACGAGCGGACTCGATCTCAGCAAATAACTCAGCCGCCATCTCAAATCGGAAGGCGTCGACGGCGAAGATCGCCACACTGTCATCGCCTTGGCAAAGCGGTACAACAACCTGGTCAAAGAAATCTCTCTGTCGATATTTCGGAGGAGGCAAGAAACCATGCGACTTGCAAACTGCTCCGAACTCGATAGCCCAAGCGTCCGCCCAATCACGCCAGATCTCGCGAACTCGATTCAATCGTTCGCGAATCTGGTCGAACTTTGGCAAACTCGGATACAACAAACTCCGGCGTTGTTGTTCGAGATGTCGATGAGCACGATCAACCGCCGCACCGCGGGCCACATACGCATCAATGACATCTTCATGGCCATGCACGCTGCCGATAGTTGAACCAGCGTTGTCAATGGCACATCCAACCAGTGCCGCAGATAGCATCAATTGCCAAACGCTTCTGCGTTCGGGTTGATCTTGAAGCCAGAATGATTCTCCTTCCATGCGACGCGATGCCCAAGCAGCGGCCAAATCCCATTGCTCGTTTTCTAACGCAGCCAATGTTCCATCGAGAATGCGTTCTTCCTCGAATCGAAACGTATCGATTTTCCCGAGGTGTTCCGCAGTAGCTTTATCGCGTTCTGCATTTAGAAAATTCTCTATTTCGTCGGCCGTCGTTGCGTAGAACTTGGGGTGCTGACTGCGAAGGTGCCCCAGCAATTCACAGCAGGCATCTTTCAGTGGCTTAGCGAGATTCACCGCCACCGACAAATGCGGATCGACAGGCTTTTTTCCTTCCAAGTCGTGAACATACTCGACCGCCATGGCCCAACCCGCGATCGCAATCGCGACATCATCGCTCCGCAAGACCGTGCTCTCACCAAGGAGATCGACTCGCCAGACATCTGGCATCCCCAGCATCGCAGAGACACGATTCCAAATTGGCCCCGCCGATTGACCCTCGTTGATGCGTGCGGCGATCGAGCCCGGTTCGCGAACGTTGCTGACTAGATCGTCGAGCAGTGACTGAGGCGTAATGGACTGCAACTCCGTAAGAATGGAACTGCCTCCGCTGCGCAGAATATCCGCCAGCCAATGATCAGCGTCTGCCAAGGTTGGTTCACCAGCCGACAAGAATCCTCGAATCTGCTCCGGTGGCACTCTGCCTGTTGCAGACTCAGTAACCAGGGTGGACAGTCGCTTCTCAAATCGTCGGCCTGCTAAATACATTTCCAGGACCGGTGTCTGTTTGATGCTGTCGTTGTTGTAGCCAGGCATATGAACCAGCAGCGGATGTCGGCTGGACCCGCTGCTAAGCATTTGTAGGTCAAACATCAATTGCAGATGGCTGCCGCGAAATGCTTTGACCGCGTACGGCAATTCACCTGCGACTTGGAGCTCGATTAAGGAATCCACGAAGTCGTTGAACGCCCCGGAAGCATCCAACCAAACGACGATCCCTTTTTGTTGGATCAGCGCTCGAACTTCGGATTCCAGAGCTTTTGAAACGATACCAAATTGGTTCAACGCGATCGTAGTCATTCGGTGATCCTCAACGTGCCTTGACCGTATCGTCGTTCTACAATGGAACCATTAGCATCGAAACCAATCACAATTCCACGCTCCATAGGATCAAACTCGCCCTCGCTGCCTGCCGGCAGGCCTGCATCGATCGCTCCTCTTGTTGTTGAAAACGGAGAAAAGGCCTCAGAGTCATGTCTAAAAGGCAATGCGGTTAGGATTACTTCGTCGACGAAAGTCAGTGCCTGTTCGACACCCTGACTTGGTTCAAATCTCGGCAACTTTTTTCCAAGGTTGTAAGGAGTAACAATCCAGCATCGGTTTCGATTGCCAGCTGCGTAGCTGTCATTTAGAGCCTTATCTGATCCATGGTGGGGAACCTTTAGAGCCAAATGTTCTGCAAGATTCGGGAATGATTTCGCTATTTCATCCCAACTAGTATTTTCATCCGTCACGTCCGCGCCCAAAACGATTCGCACCGCATGCCATTCCACAAGCATTGCCGATGAAAGGTCGTTGAGACTACGTCGTTTCCATTGCGCGTCCGTGGTCGGTATCGACGGGTGGAGTGATATAATTCGTCCGTTCTGAACGGGGAACTCAGCACCACGACAGGTTTGCCACTTTCTCGAACTATCATTTTGCCACTCATGATAAATTCTCTCGAATGTCCTTCTTGCGTCGTTACCGAACAGCGAAGCAAGACCGTCATTCGGCTTGGCCAGGACACCGTCGTCGTTGGGTAGCAAAGCGCCTATCAATGCTTTGTTAGAGTTCTCTAAGAGATCGATAAATCCCAAGACATGGTCTTTGTGTGGATGTGTAAGGACGATCAGACTCGCGTTCGCCTGAAAATTTTGGAGCACCAAATTTGCAGCAGCAAAGTCTCGGGCTCGAAAGCTATCGATGACGATCCAGGTGTCTGGCGGAATACGGAGCAGTACGGTCTCCCCGAAGCCCGGTCCAAACACAAACATATAAAGGCGGTCGACGCTTAGCGGCGCATAGAGTGAACTCAAGATTGATCGCTCGCTAATTGCTGCCAAGCAGCAATGCGTGCCTTCTCATACCAGCGATTTGGCGGTGGAACCAGCGGAAGAAGTTCAGGGTCGTCGAGTTGAAGCGATTGATGCAGACCAACATTCGTCAACTGCATATCGCCGTGATAACCCAATTCCAGATACCTTCCCTCCGCCAGCTCTTCAACATTAAAATCCATCGCTACTTTTGCAATTTCTGCGAGGGCTAACTCTCGCTGTTCTATAAATAAGCCGAACCTAGCGCTACTGACTGGTTTACCGACACTTAAGTAAGCAACCCCGCCCGCTATGTCATTGATGCGGGCCGGATACCAATTCAAAAGTTTCCCATTAAGCTCAATCGGCAATCCCGTATGCCCTAAAGGCTGCCACCAGCGTGATTTGGGTACCGATAGTGGAAAAACGGCGATTCCTTCTTCTGCCATACGCAAGGCAGCCAACAGGTCATAAAGTCGTTGGATACTCTTCTCACTTCGGTGCTCCGATGGAATCGAATCCAGCACATCTTTGGCCATCGCAAGTTCGCCCCAATGCAACATCCAGCGGGCGATCCAGCGGTGTAATCCCATGAATACATACTGAGGTGAATTGCCCGAAATCGGGATCAGTTCGTTGGCAGAACGAAATGCTTGACGAGATTCTTTATTCCGGCCTCGAGTCACCAAGTAGCTGATCCATCGCGAGTGATACCATGGATGCTGTGGATTGTATTCGATGGCCTTGCTGTAGTGGAACTCGACGCGATCCTGTTCCTCTGCATTCCAATCGAGATTGAATGCCAAGTAGTGGTGGGAGCGAGCGTTCGTGTCATCAAACCCCAATGCCAAGCGATAGACTTCAACAGCCTTATAATGTTGCCGATGACGATAGGAGAGCGCGTACCCAATCTCGTGAAGCTGTTCCACAAAATGGATACGATTGTTATCCGGCGTGATCGTTCTGTCGGCTGAAAGAGACCAGTGGGTCAAGTATTCCAAGTCGTCGGCCAAGGATTCGCCAGAATTGGTCGACTCAACCAATTTAAATAGTTGCGTATGAACCGCCACGTGTTCATCAGGTCGTAGCCTCCAGAGCGATCGCCTGTCGAGGCTTGAACGATCCGCCGCACGGCTCAGGATTTCGTAGCGAACCAGTGGATGTAGATTGAATCCATCGTCCCACTCTTCGCAAAGTGAATTCACTAAAACGCCTCGGTCCAATTCCGACAACTTTGGGCAAAGTGACTGAAGCAAATTATCTGTCCAACGACATCGTCCGATTGTCATCCGAGACAACGCATTGCAAATCAATTGATAGCGCTCATTCCCGCCTGCCGATGCTTCTAGATTGTCAAGAAATGATGTCAGCAACGAGGACGCACTGGACGACAATTGCAATGCACGAACTGCGACTTCAGGCGAAATAAGCCAGGCGATGGCAACCGAAAGCCGCACTTCCATCACCGATTTGTAGTCGATGCCGCCGATACTTGATTTGCTTATCGATTCGGCAATCGATGACGCCGTTCCCCATGAATGCGTGTTGCGGAGCAGCTCAATCGGCTTCAGTTCAAACTTGGGGGAATGCGTTTTGATGTAAGCCAAACCCGAGGGAATATCGCCGGTGACAATCCGCCGACATTTGGCTTCACGAAACAACCAATCGGAAAAACGAATCGCGTCGCTTCCTTCGACATCCTGAGCCGTTCGCTCCAGCCTTGACCAATAATGCGGTTCGTCACAGAGCAAGACAAACTCGTCGGCATGTCGATTGATAAATTCGCTAACATGCGAAAACTTGGATTGCCACAACGTTTTGGCAGAGCTCAACAGCGATAAATCAAGATCAGACAGAAAACTTGCTGGAACTTGATCGGCGAATCTTGCGAGTATTGAGGCTCCGGTGTCGAACTCGCTTTGTTCATTGGGTAGAACGATGGGTACGAGCCCTTTGGCTCGAATCGGTTCCGGTGTCATTGCGAGCGTTGTCGTTCGACCCGTTCCAACGCCGCCTCCCAGACGCACTAATGCATGTTCATTCGGCTGGAGTAAAGCGATTTGATTCGCCAAGCTTTGGGCTAAATCTCGCTGCTGGTCGTACAGGTCTTTCATAACGCCTATCCTAATTCAATTACGGTGCTTTTCCTACCCATTTGCATACTGTCGATTCTTAGAGTCCACTGGTGTCAAACAACGAGTTCGTATTCTGCTGGTCACACAGTTTACGCCGTGCCACTCCAAGCTGCGTCTTCTGTTTTAATAGTCTTTCACGAGCCTCGGCTTCGTCCGGAGCGATCAAGCGGAAGCCGAATTCCTGTTTTTTGATGATGCGGGTTTCCATGTCCCAGCAGGCTTCTGGCTCAATGGACCAAAGACCAGATTCAAGGATGATCATCTCTCGAATGATCTTACCTGGAGTGTCTTTACGTCGACGAAGTGCTTCTTTCTCTATGGCTGCAATCGCTTCCAGGGCATTGTCACGAAGGAATGCGGCGCGATGCTCCACGTCGCCTCCATCCCCTCGGTAGGAAGCCTCTTCGACACGGAAGTCTGGTGCAATCTCATTCTGAAGACGAAGCTCCCAAGCCCAGGCTTTTGCCGGGTGGTATTTCCAGAAGCAGCCATGGGCGACACCAAGTGATGCATCCTTCTGACACTTATCATCAACGCGTTTCGGAAAGTATCGCATGGCCAACTGCGACCAATCGTAATCCATATTTCCCTTCGAACTCGCAACAGCCAACTCCTTCCACCACTTCTTCGGATCCTTCCACTGCGGCTCGAGCAACGGCCAGATTGCTGCGCTGCTAATCAGCACTCCATCTTCTAGCATGGGGTCGAATCGTGATTCCAATTCACGCGTGGGGCACTTATCATCCGTGGGCGGCGGCCCCTTCTCTGAGCACTCCTTGATCAAGGAAATGAACTCATCAAGTTCATCTTTCCACTTTTGAACTTGGAGGAATCGGGCGTCTGAATTTTTTTCGCCAGAAGATCTTGCCTTACGCAGGTCTTCTAGTTCACCATCGATTCGCGGAAGCGTGTCCCTCTGGAGATGGTCTGCCAAAAGCGAACGTAGGATATTGGCATGCCACTGGTGTATATTAACCCAAGCAACGAATGTTTTGTTTTTTGATGACAGCGGCCAGTATATGGGACGGTTTCCGTACATATCTTTATGAATGCGACTAAAGAATTCAGTTGCTAGCCAATTTCGCAGTGACCTGCGATGATCGATTTTCGTCGCTTGCTCTTCCCATGTTGTGCGTAACAACCTAACTGCCGGATGCCCTAGACTGTCTCGCTGGTCGTTTTCGTCGAGCGAGCAATCTAGAAACATGATTCCATTTGGGAGTGCTTGAGACAGGGCCGGAGATGCTGAATCAACTACGCCGCTCCCATCGCTCGCAAAACGGCCGATAGATACTCCAAAGGCAAAGCTGATCCATTCCTCAGCAGAAGTTGTCGAGTAATCGCCTTCAAAGTCGGTAAACTTGTCGGCCCCGTTTACCGCCTTATCTGCCCATTTGACAGCGGCAGGCCATCTACTTTCCCCTGGACGTCTAAAGTCGATCGAGCATTCCCTGCGAGCCTCATTAATATAAAACTCAGTTTTCAGCCGTTGAAAGATCTGTTCGGAATTGGGGACTTCAAAAAGTGGAACCCTATCGATATCTCCAGGTTGTACATTAATTGTAGGATTGATTGCTTGGACGAAATCTTTCGTGACTCCCGTATTAAGCGTGCAGAGAGTTTCAGGAACTGACTTTGGGAAGACGCAAGGGGAAGCGCAGTCAAACACGCTTCTGTACAAAGTCGTTCGCGCGCAAAAGTTTGAACCAATTTTGGGAAGGGCGATTAACGGCTGAAAATAGAATTCCGTGCTTTGGGGATACGCACCGTAAGCTCTCTCCAGGGTTACGCATATTTCCAATCCATTACGCCGCCAATCGATCACGTGTGTCAGATCATCTATCCATGCACGACCGGCAGCGCCCATTAAATGTGGCGCGAACTGAATATCCACTAATGCAGGCAGTTCTTGATCTATTGGCACCTTCAAGATTGAGGTAGGTCGAAGTTCCCAAACAAAACGTATAAATCGCCCATTGTCTGATGTTCGAATGCCAATACGAGACTCCATTTCATCGCTTAACTTAGGTGTTTCCGCATAATTCTTGATGAAGTCAATCGACCACCAATAAACTAGGGGCCATTGGGAAACGACCTCCAACGCTTCCAGGTCCAGACTATAAAGACCAATGTGACATAGTGTTGCTGCACGCTTGCGCTGAGTTCGTTGTTTATCACGCGAACGATCATCACGCGGCGTTGGGCATATGGCAAAACTCTTTTCGGAGCTTGGCGATTTTTCAAAAACAGAAATTGCCACGCTCACAACTTCATCCATTACATCTTCAAATGCACCTCGGTCAAAATCCCCAAGTGCTATCAATCTGGAGGATGTGAATAACCGATCACGTAGACCCGAAAACTGCTTGATAAACATCCAGTTCCGCATAGTCAGCATTGAGGACACACCACCGTCACGAACAAGTTGCAAGCCTCTCAATATGAACGCAGCGTAGAGGTCAGCTTTGCCGAGCGGGTAATGAGTCTCAACGTATTTGGCAGTAGCCAGTTTACTTGTGCCCTGGTACGGCGGATTGGCGACGACGAGATCGTAGCTTCCTTCCTTGACCATACGCATGAATCGGACGCCGGCAGCGAGCTGCTTTCCTCGCGTTCGCAATCCAAGGTCCTCGCCGCTCGTGTGCGTCTTTAGAAATTGTTCGAGCCCAACGAGCAAACTTTGCCGACTTGCCATAGCGTCAAAATCAATTGTCTGCTGATTCTGAATCGGATTTCCAAACAGATCACGTTTGTAGTGGACGGGACGTGTTGCAAGCGACGTTTCGTGCCGCATGATCGCCTCGTCAACAGCCTTGTCGATCTGTAGCAGAGACCCCAGATAATCCGCTCCTCGTAGTGCTTGCACTATCGTGTCGGTCAACTTGCCTGGCATCCCGGTCTCGTTCTCAACGACCGATCGTAGTTCAACGAGCGCTGGATCACTGTCCGGCAAACTCGCCAACTGCAGATTGGATGCGACAAGGTTTAATTGCCTTGGATGAGCATCCCTGCATGTCGTCTGGGCCTTTAGCCATAGCGCCGCAGCTGCGATCTGGACTGCGCGTGGGTCAAGGTCGATGCCGTGCAGGTTGTTTTCAAGAATTGACTCAACGATTGACTTGGGAGACCACTCATTATTATCAGATTGTCCACGATGCTCCGCTTCTTCCTTGTACATCACGAACAAAAGATCAAACGCGACAACTAGAAAATGTCCCGAACCGACGGCTGGATCCAGGATTTTTAGCTCCCGCACAGATTCCGGAGCGTTCGCAATCGCGTCCTCTGGTATCGCATGAGGTACGTAATACGCCCAACGTTGCTCCAGTTCGCTTTGCAGAGTCATCAAATCCGTCAGCGCAACTTCGCCGGCATCTCGCTTGGCGCGCCATTCAACTCGCCTTTGTTCTAGTGCATCAAGCGTCCCCGTTGATTCAACGAGTGGCGTCCAACCGTGCTTTTTGCACATTGCCAACCACATGGGCCCAAGACTGTTTTGCAACAGCCAATCGACTATGTATCGCTCGGTAAACATCTGCGTCTTGCTGGCGATCTCATGCGGCTCGATCTTGCCCCCGTCGTTGATCTTGGCATCTAATGCCTCGCGCTCTGGATCGTTCCAATACTGATAGACCCATCCGAGAGTCATGTCATCGGTCCAGCAAGTTTCTAGTTCCGCATCGGCGAACGCATCAACCACGCCTCGCAATGTCTTAGTCGGGACCGGAATCAAGTCGGAGATGCCCGCGTTGCCATAAAGCCCCGGCATATCGATTGCCAAGTCGTCGAAAACCATCTGTAACAGGACCGAATAGCCTTCGGACTCATCACCGCGAACAATTTCCTGTGAGAAATAGCGGAAGCTCTTGTAGGCATCACTGTTCCAGCCTTTGGCAACCAAGTCACCACGATGAAGTCCTATCGCCTCCATCAGCCTGAGGATGAGCATTCGATTGAGCAGCGTGTAGGCTGCTTGCTTCTCCAAGTCTCGACGGAAGTCCTCGGGAGTGCGCTTGGTCTTCTTACCTACTTCGCCACGGACTTGCTCTGCGATCCAATCCTCAATGCGACGCCGACGCGTTGCATTCGCTTCGCTCAGTTTGGCTTGGTCAATGCGGCGTATCGAATATTTGAAGGTTGATTCGTTGGCGGATTGGAAGTCCTCCAGCAATCGTGTGCGCAGTGCACGGATCGTCTTTGATAATTGCCCCTTGGCTTCCGGTGTCATCTGCGACGCAGTCGTATTCTTACTCTTAATCGTACTCATAATCTTAATCCTCTTTCCTTGTCCGAGGTCGACTGTCGACGATGAGGGGTTGCTCGGGTGCGACGGACGCTGAGGACGAGTGCAGGACTGACACTGGTTGCAGGGGGAAGAGTGAGAATAAGAGTAGGATTAAGATTAAGATTTCTAGAGTTAAACATTGCGTGTCTCCGAGTTTGCGCGGATCAATCCCACGATCATGGAGACTATCTCGACCAACTGACCCTTGCCTGGTTCGATGGCCGCTAGATCTACAATCTTTTTTGCTGCTAATACATCGAGACATGCTGCGCTCTCTAAAGCAGAGCCGCGAGCGATATCAAAAAAACGACATCGGTCCGCTGATGTGAACTTTCCGTTTCCCTCCGCAAGGTTAAGGGGTATCGAGGTCGATGCCCGGTCAAGCTGTCCATAGATCGACGACGACTTGGGTAAGTTCTGCAATAGGCCGTGCGACCATGCTACAAACGCGATGGATGCTTGGTAAACCTTGAGTTTTTCGTGGTCGAATGATGTCATGATGGGCTGTTTCTGTTCTTAAACTTACTCTTACTCTTACTCATAATCTTAATCCCGGACCTTAGTGGGACGTCACTGACCGCCCGATAAGGATGAGTAAGAGGAAGAGGATTAAGATTATGAGTAAGAGTAAGATTAGGATGATTTACATTATCCGTATCGTGATGTTGGCTTCTAGTTGATTCAACAGTTCTTTGCGGATCTCCTCGACTAACTTCTCGACGTCGTCAGGAGTGTTGATGATTCGATTGCGATAGTTCAAATTGACTGGTCTCACAATCTTCTTGTCCTTCTCGCTCAAGATCTCATCGAGCTTCTGATCTGCAGTCGCTTCGCAACGTTGCAGTCGAACTTGGAAAGCGTCCCGCAAGTCAAGCAGTGGTGGAGAGATTGCTTCCGCACTGGTATTGGTCTCTGCGCCGTGGAATTCTCGCAAGACGGCCTCGGACTGGTCGGCGGTTAGCGTGCTATAGCCGTTACGTTTCTTAACGCGTCCACGCGCAACTTCCGTTTGTTGCTCCTGCCAACCCAGAAGGTCGGCACGCTTGTTTTTGTAAGCTTCCTTCACAGTGACCAGGTCATCCGCAACGTCATTGATATCAAGCCACGGTCGCTCCGCATTGAGATGCGTTCGAATACTATCTACGGCTGCGATGAATGCTGGGTCATCGAATTCGATGCACTCCAGTTGCTTAGTTTGATATTCCAGCACGCTACTGGCTTCATTGACCTTCGTTACCAGATCATCTTGGAGTTCGGAAGCGAACAATTTTAAAGTCCGGATCCCATCGCGTAGGGCATCCAGGTTCTTTTTCACTTGTTGGACAGTCGGCTTTGATTGCCGAACTTTGGCGAGGCATTTTTCAATCGCTGCTTTAAGCGAGCTGAATTCCGGTGGTACTGCGGTGGGACTAGGCAGTTTCATCTGTTGAAGCTGCGTCAGGACATCGGTTACTTGGCGATTCAAACTGTGAAAGTGGGTCTCCACGGCATCAGCGATAGCACCCATATCGCGTTCAAGTTTGAGGTTGAATTCCTCTTCAAAGAACTTGCGAATCTTGTTGATCTGGTTGGGATTGATGTCGCTCTCGTCAGCCGGGAAGAAGTCGGCACGACGAAAATCGCGATCGCTACTGAATAGATCTTTGGTTCCCACGTCCCGTAGCGAGTTAATCTCTGCGCCACCATCTGACATTTGGACTTTGATTTTGGAAGCTCGAATGAGACCTGCGACGCAGGCCTTCACAACTTCAGGCCGATAGCCATAGGGCGGACCGCCGAAGTGAGTTAACAGAGCCGAGCCACTCACGCCACCATCGCCGCGAATCTTCTCGTTGATTCGACTGGGGACAACGCCGCTGCACGTTGGCTCGTAACGTCCTTCATCCAGATCCAAGATGCCCAGTTCGTCGCGCATGAATTTGGCAGATGGGCCGACGAGATCCTTTTGGAGTAACTGATCGATTTCAGCAGGGCTGATGATCGCCCCATCGAAATGGTTGAACAGCTCTTTTAGGATTCTCGCGGCAGCGCGATTAGCCGCTGTGGTAAAGGCATCGCCCTGTTGCTTGGCCTCGTAACGCTCGCCACGGAAATAGAAGGCACCCGATTTCCAGCAATCGGCAACTTTGTCTTTTACCTTCCGCAGGCCTTCTTCCAGCTTGACTTCTTCTTCGTTCAAGCATGATTTCTTCTGAGCACTCAACGAGTCTCGCCGAGGCTTGTACTTGTTGACCATGCGCTGCGATTTGGCCAGCTCACTGACTTGGTCTTTGACTGAATCGTTCTCGCCGCACACCCAGATCAAACGATTCCTCAAGGCAGACTCATCGCTTTTCTTGATCCAATTAGATTCCGCACGATCCTCGGCCGGCAGAAATCGGAGATCCATAATCACCGATGCTGGATCCCGTGGGTCTTGTACTTTGGCATCTTGCTGGACACGCCCATCATTGAACAAGCCAGCCAATGGGAATGGACGGTCGTTTAGTTTTGGCTTCTCGACGTCGGCCAATAGTTCTTTCAACGCCTCCAGAACGTACTCGCTGATCTTGTCGGGCGTGGCACCTCCGTCGCGACGCTCGCGTTCCCACTCTTCGCCCGCCGACGACTGAATCTTATATCCGAGCTTGTCGGAGTAACCGAGCAGGCCCTGTGAACGCAATAGTTCAAGTGCTTCCTTGATGTCCGATACTTGATCGCCCACGCCTAAGCGATCGTACAAGCACTTGGCGACTAACTCGGGCGTGGTTGGTTCGGACTCTTGGATCATCTCGAGCAATGCAACCGCCTTGGCAGCACGAAGCGCCAAGTCCAGTTTAAGCTCGGCGCATTTGTTCATGATCCTCGCCATACTGGACTGCGTATCAGAGTCGAGTGCCGTATGCTGAATTTCGTAAATCTGATCGAGGCTGACAACTTTGCCGAACTCTTCGTCTGCAAGTTTGAGATCGCTGAACAGATCGCCGAGCAACTGCAACAATCCACGGATGGCCTGATCGTCGCCTTGAGCGCGAGTCGATCGTGTTCGGAGTGCCGATGTGATTTGCAATACGAGATCGATTTGACCAGGCAACATCGGGTAGATTTCGACAAACTCGTCGGCTGTCACTTCACTGCAGCCATACGCATAGAGCTGCAGTTCTGGACGATGCTTGTTGAACTCCTCTTTAAGCATCGCCACATGCTCGGTCTTTTTCTGCAACAGGCGGCGATGCACAACGTCGCGAATATTGGTTGCGGCTAGGTGAACACGCAGGGAAGGTGGGAATCGATCGCGGGCCCATACCAAGACGGAGTCATCAGCGCCCTCGTCTAGCTTCTGCTGGCCAAGCGCGAGCATCCAAGCTTTACCGCCAAGCGTGGCACCCAGTGCTGTGGCAAAGGCACGCAGTTTGTCCGTTCTGTCTTTATTGAATTGGCTGTACTGAGAGACTTCGTCAATGACGAAGAAGACGGTTGCATCCTTTTTGCGGAACTTCAGCATGTCGCCGATGTCGCGAGTGGCTTCTTCTGCCGACTTGCCGGGAGGTGCTTTACCAGCGTAGGCCATCGACCATGAAAGTGGATCGACATGTTTTTGTCGGTCCATGTGATACATGGCCAACGAAAAGTGCTGGTCGACCAAGGAGCTGTCCCTGAAATGCGACCACGGCTTGCCTAATTCCTTATCGACGATCTCCAAGAATTTGGAATACAGCCCCTCGCGTTCAAGCTTCAGCTCGAACTCTGCAACCACTGGATCCTTGCTGCAATATCCCAGCCGTTGTTGCAACTGACGAACCGCGACCGCGTGGACATGCTCGTTGTCCCTGGCGAGAGCACCAACGTCGAAGACGACCGAGATCGGGTTGATCTTGCTTCGCAGCTCAGTCCATGCATCTACCATCTCCTGCTTGCGCTGGGAACGATTGCGAGCGAGCCAGGCTTGTGAGAGGGAACTGCCATCAGGCAGTGTCGCGCCGTCGAGTGATAGACCGAGTAACTTTGCAAAGCTCGACTTACCAGATCCATAGAAGCCAGAGATCCACACGTTGGGAAGATCTGGACCGCCGTTCTTATCGAGTTCGCGCGAAATGCCGCGAAGGAGTTTTACATACTGTTCGTGAATCCCATTGGGGACACGTCGGTGGTTTGGATGATCTTCGTTCCAACCACCGGTAATGATGTATTCACCAACCTCGGCCGCGACGGAAGCGGGAGATTGCTGGTGGAAATAGACGACGGGTGGAATACTCCGCGTGACGTCCTCGACGAATAGTTCTCGAATCTTCATGTTGGCTCGTTACGAATAAATCCTAGGTCGATAGTCACTGTCGGCATTGAGCACACCCATGAAGGAAAGCCCGGTTGGTCCTTGCCGTTCACCTGGGTAGAGCAAAACGACAGGAACGTTTTGAGTGTTTCCGTCTAAGTGCTTGAGAAGGGCGGACGAACGATAGAACGGGTAAAGCGCTCCGGCTCGACCAATCAGTGCAACCGTTCGATCTTTTTTCTCTGGGTTCGCTTCAACGAACTCGGAAATGATTTTGCTGCAGTCGGCTGCTATCCCATCGGGCCCTTCGATCAACGGTCCAACACGATCTTTCAAGTACTGGAGTCCGCGAGCAGGATCGTTCTTTTGCAATGCTGTTTCCATCTTAATCATGCTCTCAGCCCACTCTTCGCCTTGCGCGGCAATTCGATCCAAAAGCAATTTCTGAAGATTGATTGAGAGCACGTGCCATCCATGCTGTCGCAAATCATCCGTTAAACGTCGCACTTCGTTGCGTAGGTCGAATTCGTCTGCCGGGTCATAGCAAAGTATTGCAAAACGATAGTTACGCATCGTGCTGATGCGTGGGCCATCTTTTTGAATAAGGTCGTCTCGCAGTGCTTCGACTACATCTGTGAGAGCGGAATGATTGAAGAGCGGCATACTCATTGGGACGCTCCAACGGCTAATGGCGCATTGACGATCCCCGTTGCGATCGCCCATTCGAACATGTTTGGATAACGCCATTCAAAACTGATCAGTTCGCCTTGCCTGCGAAAGCCAAGGTGGTCGATCTTGCGGAGGCGTCGAATGGCTTCTTCTGAATCGATTCCTACAGATGTCAGATAAAGATTATTGATTGCAGTGCCGGCGTAATCAATCTCCTTCAGTAGGTACATCAGATAGGTCAAAGCAAGATCGCTGACTCGCGGGAGCTTTATCGTTCGAGACTTACGGCTCGACGATAAAATGCCGGCCGACGAAGCTGATGTCAGCATTTTGCTGGCGATCTTGTTTCTAGATGGAATTTGCCAACGGTCAGGAACGGTTACTTCGATCCATCTGGAGGCTAGATCGTTTTCAACGGTGGCCGACGGGCCATGGTATCGGTCAACGAGATATTCTCCCGTGAACGAACGATAGATCGGATCCGCGAGCTGAGTATGCCAATGGCAGATCAGCACGCGATCGCCAAGCTCCATTGGATGCCATTTCCCCAGCACTTCCAACGCAAATGGGAATGCGTCGTAACGATGCCGCATATCAGCCATCAGCCGTTCAACACGAAGAAACGTTTTGGATCCAAAGACAGCTTTTTCGAACGCCTGCTCCTTCGAGATGGGCCCGCCATTGGAAGCACAAGCTTGCCAGTATGATCGCGACGGATCGACTTCGAGCGTGCACTTCATCATACGGGTATGCGGTTCGGTTGCTTCGGAGTACTCCATTACTTACCTTCCCGTTTGAAGTGGGGCATCGGGTATGTCTCCGCAATTGGGGCCAAACCGGCGATAAGCCTTCCAAGCACTACGTTGAGTTGTTCGGGTGGCTGACCTTTGAGTCGCCGACCTGCGGGAACTGCTGTGGATGATTCTTTGCCGTGCTTCTCGACCCAAGTGGTAAACCGTTCGATAGACCAATCGGTGTTGATCATCGAAGCTACGTCTGGCAGAGCTTCTTCGAGCGGCCTTGAATTTTGCTTGAATTGCACCAGTCGTTCGTCCACCTTTTCGTCGATCTCGAAGCCGAACGAATAGAGTGTCAACAAGCGATCAGGGTCGTGGTCTTTGGCTCGTACGCTCGCGTCGTGTATTTTTGCTGCGTGCCGAACCGCTTGAAGCATCGCCCACCGCCATGTGTTTGGCAGCAGTTCCTTAAGGTCGTACTCCGCGCCTTCCCCCACGATATTGGTCTGCCACCATCCGAGACGTTGGCTACTGGAGTCTTCCGAATTACCTTTTTCACCGGCCCAAGCGACGATCAGTTGTGCAGCCAACAGCGAATCGATGTCACGCTGGCTGATGCGATCATTGCGTTTAACTGTGCTCGCTAAGCCTGCATCGCTCATCGTAAACCAAGCCCCTGGGTGTGTTGACCTAAAAGTGCAGGTAGTTTACGCTATCTTCGAAGGTCACACAATCACAGGTGCTTAAACGCAATGCGGGAGCAACCATGCAGTTTGGCGAGAGAGTTCGGGAGCTACGCGTTTTGCGTGGGTTGACGCAGCAGACTGTTGCTGACCGAATGAGCGTCAGCGTGTCGTACATTAGCAAAGTTGAAAACGAAAAACTACATTTCGGCGACTACCCATCCGAGAAGTTCATTCACAAGCTCGCCGACGAACTGCAAGCCGACGAAGACGAACTGTTGCTGCTTGCGGACAAGGTACCAGCGTCGATCCGAACGCGGATTCAACAGCGGCCAGGGTTGTTCAGGAAACTAGCGAAGATGGATAAGCGATCGCTGGATGTTTTGGAGTCGTCCCTGGATGTAACTGAATAACAATCGAGGAATCAACGGGGCAGCATGAAACGAATTCTCAACCGGGTGATAATCCTGCTGCTGCCCACCATCGTTGTGCCTAGCAAGCTGGGGCCAATTGTTCTCTTTGTTGCCTACCCCAATTGCAAACAAAGTTTGAAGAGGCGACCTAAATCGCTGTTCACAGAATTTGATGAATTGGGAGTAGAACTAGAGACGATTGCGAGCCAATGCAAGCTTCAAGCGTGTGAGGCGGTACTCGCCCACGTATGTGAATCAATGATTCTATCAACGTCTGGTCAGGGTAAAACGCTAAAGACATCCCTGCTTGACATCGACGTCGTTCGGCGGTGCTGGAGATTTCTGCAACAATCTCAGCTTTCTTTGCGACAGAATTGGGTTCGAAACAAAGTGCTACAGCAAGATGGTTGGTAAAAAGGGAATGGGATTAAGATGCTCAGCCGTTTGATGCTCAAGATTAGCAAATTCTTTCTCTGGCTCGCCGGTGGTGAGGAACAGGTCGATGCGGATAAGCAAAAGGAGGAAAGCACATCAGAACCGGCTCCTTCCCAAAAGCCGGAATATTGGGAAATGTTGATTGGCTCAAGAAACAATATCTCGGGACGTGTCATCGTCAACATCAAAGAGCGGCTAATGAATCGCCTCCCAGTCGGTCGCGATCATGCTGCTGATGATCGACTGTTCGCTCCGCTGGCAACGGAAACGACGGTTGCGATTGCGAAAGAAGAATATCAGCTTGCGATCTCAATGTTCTACGAGTGCTATGACCTAGTACGATCCTACGAGGGTCACCACGGTGTCGAGGTTCACAAAGGAGCGATGACATTCAACGTCGCGATAGCGTTTTTGCGATCACACGATTTTTCCGCCGCCATGCACTACTTCGAGCTGTCGAAGTATGAAACGGAAAAATCGTATGGCCATGCAAACTGGGACGTCTTCACGTCTTACCTATTTGATCGCAACTACTGGTCGCTGATTGACTTGTACGAGAAAGATAAACCTCTTGAGATTTACTACGAACTATGGGGCGCAAATTACGGGATGGCGACTGCGAAGACAGATTGGAACGCACTGTCGGACAATTCTAAGTTGCTATACCTGATGCTGGGTGCTGAACGAATTCGGTATTCGCGATTGAAGTCACAACCGAACTGGAACGGTGCAGACAGCGTTGGCTTATCGTACTGGAATATGGCCTCAGACTTAGTGCGGCTTCTCGAAACAGAAGTGAAGGCATTAGGAATCACCGGTAGCGGTTTGAACGATATGGTTCTCAACAGAATTAATAGTCCCGTTCCAAATTTCAGAACGAATGTAACGGCATTTAGAATTGCACATCCCATACACAGCCCTACGGACTTCAACACACACTTTCCAGCGTTGAGATCAGTCATTGAAGATCACAATGAAAAGACTGAGCGTCGTATCGCCTGCTCGGCCTACCTGGTAGGTTCTGCACGCAATCAAGTCCAGCACCAAGTCGATACCGGAATGATCCTTTTTTCAGATCGGTCTTCAGCAGTCTTCATGGTAAATACCTTCTTCGCTTTGTGTCGCCTTCGGGATTGGGTGGCGTAGAGAAAGCAAACCCACTTTGGTGTTTCGTGAATTACGGCCTTAGCTCCAAGAATATCCAATTGGGATATGCATACCTAAGAGAGATTGCCCATGACCTCATCATTCACATGGCTTGATTACTCTGAACACGAGCGTCGTAAGATGCTCGATGTCATCGAGTTATTTGGCGAAAAAACAACTCGGGATGAACTGGGGCTTGGTGGAGTGCGTGACGCTTTTGCCGACCTGCTCTTTCCTGGAACGACCACGATCCAGACGGTGGCTAAGTACTTCTTGTTCGTGCCGTGGATGTACATGGACCTGGAACGCAAACAAGTGGCCTCGAGCAAAATCGCGGAGCGTGCTCGAAAGTTTGAAGTCGATTTGGCGAAGACACTTGGAACTGCAGACGGTGTGATCGGGAAACGGGCCAAGGATTCACTAAAGAGATTACCCAGCAGCGTGTATTGGCAAGGTCTGATGGCATGGGGCATCCGAATCTATCCAAAGTCTCAGAGTGAATATCAGAAGTCGCTTGACCTCCACTATGCCAGGCTAAAAGGACGAGATGCGACCGCCGCCGAGTTTGATGGCGAAGGCGCTCACGGAACCGCACTGGCCAAGTGGCATCCGGGTATCGTCCAGCCACCTTCAGATTTCCCCAATGTAGCCACCATGGAATTGACGTACGACGAGGCAAGCTACCTACGTGAACGAGTCATGACAAACTGTTCGGACTCGTTGTTAGCCCACTTGATGAAGGAGTATATCGACGTTCAAGGCGTTCCATTTGCCTGGAAATTAGAAACGCCGCTGCCGGAAGCTCTATCAACGACGCTCGGTCATGCTCGGAACTTCTCTGAGATCCTGCATGGAGCGCAGCTTCTATACAATCTCATTCTTGCGGAGCAGAGCAGTAACAGGGATCGAAGGGATGAGTACCGAGAGCGGATGGACGACTGGTGGGACATGATTGAACTGGGCAACGAACGATTTGCGAACTGGAACCTGCGGCAGTTCTGGTCGATCGTCGACAAAGTGAATCCTCGAATCAGTTCGAGAGCCAAGCAGTTCATCGAAATGTGGATTGCGATTGTACGAGCGGCAGCATCACTTGACGCGGTCAGAGAAAGTACTTCCTCGCGTGAATTGATCTCTCAACGGGAACATCAGATTAAGGGCTCGCTGGCTCGGACTCGTAACGAACGTGCCAGGGATCTGTGGAGTGGTGCCGCCGGATCAGAGCAGTTGGACCTTCGCTGGCGAACAAGCCGGCGCATCATCACTGATATCTTGAAAGGCTTGGAGGTAACCGCCGATGCTCCAGCCTAATGATCGCCGGCTATTGTTCGATGCGCTTTCGCCGCCCGCTGGTTTCAAATTGGACTTTGCCGTCGGTACTTCGTACACGCTTGACCTGTTTGCATTATTGTCTGCTCCGGTCGCATTTGCGTTTTCCGATTGGCAAGACAGAGACGGTCGTCCAACAGGAGATCCGCTTGCGATACTGAAGGCTGTGCGTGAATATGCCGATCGCATTTGTTTGTTTTATCAAGCAGGCCGAATCCACGTCCCACACAATTATCAACCTCTTCTTGCAAGCGTGGAGTCGTCTTTGGTTGAATCGCTGGCTCCGCTCGGGGGTAGTTTTCACCCGAAGGTTTGGTTCTTGCGATTCGAAAACCAGCAAAGGGAAGTGATGTATCGCTTTCTTTGCCTCAGCAGGAATATGACGTTCGATCGCGCCTGGGATACGATGCTTTGCCTTGGGGGACCCCTCACCGATAGAGCCAACGCTTTTACGCAAAACCATCCATTGGGGCGTTTCGTGGAAGCGTTACCAAGTATGGCTATTCGTGGTGTGACAAAACCGTGGAAGAAACGGATCAACGATTTGGCTTATGAAATTCGTCGCGTCGAGTTTGAATTGCCGGAACATGTAGAAAAGTTGCAGTTTTGGCCGCTGGGAATCGATGCCGAACGCGACCCTCAGAAAGACTGGCCATTTGGAAAGTCGAAGAGAACACTCATCATATCTCCGTTCGTGAGCGATCGTGCTCTGGCCGACTTCGCTGTTGCAGACACAAAGATAGAACTTATCTCACGGGCCGAGCAACTGGAAAGGCTTAAGCCCGAAACATTGAGTGATTATTCGAACGTTTGGATTCTAGACGACGCCGCAGAACCCGAACCAAGTGATACCGAGGAGTCGAATGCCGAGGCTGGTGAAGCAACTCAAGACGAGCTGCCAGCTGCACCCGCGTTAGTCGGTCTCCACGCGAAGCTCTATGTTCTCGACGATGGATGGGAAGCGAGTGTTTTCACAGGCTCTGCAAATGCAACTCGTGCTGCATTCAATCGAAACGTTGAATTCCTAACCGAGCTTCGAGGAAAGAAGAGCAAGTTGGGTGTGGCGGCGGTTCTCGGGGAATCGACTGAACCAGATGACAAGAAGCCTGGCGCGGCCAGCCTCGCCGACTTACTTCGGCCGTTTAAACCCGGTGAAGGTGTTGGAGCAGAAGAATCGTCTGAAGATAAGTTCGAACGGTTGGTTGACGAGATTGCGAAGCAGGTCGCGAAGGCTCAGCTTATCGCTGAGTGTCAGGACGCAAACGTTGGAAGCGAATACCGCGTGTGTCTTCAACCAGTTCGTCGAATCAAAATTGCACTTGATCCAACGGTCACTATCTCTGTTCGGCTTGCTAGTCGCCCCCATGCACTCTTCGTTGCGTTGCAGGTGAACGAGTCGATCTGGGCTGAGTTTGACTCGCTGGCCATGCTCAGCCTGACATCATTTTATGTGTTCAAAGTAGAGACAGATTCTCCAAAACGGATGACGCGAGAGTTCGTCCTGAACATTCCTCTAACCAACGAGCCAGCAGGGCGATGCGAAGCTCTGCTCAAGCATTTGCTTAGTGACAAAGAACGAGTCCTACGATTCTTAATGTTACTACTTTCTGAAGCGGACGCCGCTGCGTTCGCAGATATGTTTGGCGGAAATAGTGGTGATTCAGCGTCCTTCCAATTCTCGTCGATTTTGGACGGCCCGACGTTGTTTGAATCCTTGATGAGATGTGTCGATCGAGATCCAGCGAGACTTCAGCAAGTTGCCGAGATCATTACGGACCTGCAGAAGTCATCTGATGGGCGGGAGTTATTGCCCGAAGAGCTTGATGCGATCTGGCGACCAATTTGGAACGTTGCCCAGCGGCAACTTGCAAAGCGTTCGAATCGAGGGCCAGCATGATGCGAGATGTCGACAAACCAGAAACAGAGAAAATACTCGCAGGCCTAAAGGATTTTCAGCGGAGCACCGTTGAATATGTATTTCGTCGCTTGTACACAGACCCGGATTCCAATCGGCGTTTTCTGGTGGCCGACGAAGTTGGTCTTGGCAAGACACTTGTGGCCAGAGGCGTTATCGCGAAGACGATCGATCATCTATGGGAAACCACTCGACGCATCGACATCGTCTATGTGTGCTCGAATACAGACATCGCGAGGCAGAACATTAATCGCCTCAAGGTACTCGGGTGCAATGGGTTTCCGTTGTCATCTAGAATCACGTTATTGCCAATCAAGGTCGCGAGCTTCGAACAACAGCGTGTCAACTTTGTCTCCTTCACACCTGGAACTTCGTTTGACTTGAAGCGAAGTGGCGGGATCGCCCAGGAGCGGGCGCTGATTTACTGGATGCTAAAGGATGCTTGGCAGCTCGACCAGCCAATTCACTCGCGCCCTTTCGAAGGCACGTCACTAAAGAAGGGTTTCGAGTACTGGTTGAATCAGCTCGATCCGGACAGTGGCTTCACTACGATTCATCCCGAAATGCAACGCGTTTTTGTGGAGGCGGTCTCTTCTAATCAACATCTGCGAGTTGAGTACGACCGCCTCGTTGGTCTAATGCCTCCGCGAAAGGAACTACCAGCAGAGTTAACGAGTCAATGCATCGCTTGGATTAGCCAGATACGGAGAATCCTTGCTGAGAAGTGTCTTCATTGGCTGGAGCCTGATCTCATCATTTTGGATGAGTTTCAAAGATTTAAACATCTCATGGCCGGCGATACTGAGGACTCTACCGAAGCCGCCGCTCTCGCCGAGCATTTGTTCAATTTCCAGAACGAAACCTCAAGTGCGAAAGTTCTTCTACTTTCGGCGACGCCGTACAAGATGTTTACGACCGCCGACGAGTCTGCAAGCGACGATCACTACGCAGACTTTCGGCTGACGCTCAACTTTTTGATCGCCGATCCAGCGAAGCGATCGAAATTTGAACAAACCTTAAAGCAATATCGTGAAGAGTTGTTTCGTGTTTCAGATTGTGGGGTTGATGGACTCTTGCGAATCAAGAGTGAGCTTGAAAATCTGTTACGAAACGTGATGGTACGCACGGAGCGATTGTCGATCGATGCCAACCGAGACGGCATGTTGGTCCAGAAGGACTGCCCAGGGATGGCCCTCGACGAGACGGACATCGAGCATTATCTCGCATTGCAACACATTGCTTCAACGCTCGAGCACGGCGACATGCTCGAGTACTGGAAGTCAGCACCCTATCTGCTGAATTTCATGGAGCACTACGATGTTAAGCGAAAACTCGACATTGCTATGGAGCAGCAAGCGGACAGTTCACTCGCTAAGCAATTTCGCATGCTAGGCGATGGTCTTCTTAACAGGCAAGCGATCGAAGAGTATTCGAGCATCGATCCAGGTAATGCACGCTTGCGTTCAATTCAATCCGACACATTAGGCAGGAATGCATGGAAGCTCTTGTGGATTCCGCCAGCGTTGCCATATTACGCGAATTCCGGTGCGTACTCCGACGCCGGTGTGGAGGGATTCACGAAGCGGTTGGTCTTTTCGTCTTGGCGCGTCGTGCCCAAAGCGGTCGCATCATTGCTTAGCTACGAAGCCGAGCGATTGATGATGCTTGAGCATTATCGGCAACCGAAATGGGACACGGATTCTCGTGAAAAGATAACTCGACTTCTCCAATTCCGAACAAAGGATGGAAAGCCATCCGCGATGACTGCTCTGGGTATTCTTTATCCCTGCCGAACGCTCGCAAACAATCTGGACCCTAAGTGCCTGTTAGATCAAACGTTGCAGTCAAAAGATGACGTCCTAAATTTCTTCGCCGGCAAGATCAACGCGTTGCTCGAACCGCTTTTGGAGCTGCACCGCTCGGCGCGATTGGCTGCGACAAGCGAAGCCGTTGATGAACGCTGGTACTGGGCTGCGCTATTACTTCTCGACCTTCATTTTCATGGTGATGAAACCCGGAGCTGGCTGTCCAATTCTCGACTAGCCCAACTTCCCCAACAAGATTTTCAATAATTTTTTTGCGGTGCGGCAGAGTGGGTTTGCGGGGTGGTTTGGTGCCCGATGCTTCCCTTAGATTGTG
>JAYVPE010000088.1:0-9810 GCA_043757575.1 Pirellula sp. | reverse complement strand
TGCTATTACGTTAAACCGCAAAAACGCCTGGAGGGTTCGGGTTTTTTCGGGAAAACATCAAAGTCTCTCAGTTAAGGTTCGCTTGATTGAGGACTAGCTGTTGTATTAACACTTTCACGTCCCTACTCGAAACACTATTACCACTCAACACAATTGGCTTGCCTGGATTACTACGGCTGAGAATCACAAACAATGGAAGACGTTGGTTTTTCATAGAAATACCAAGCGAACTAGGAATAGAATCAAATTTCTCCGAAACGTCCGCGCGATGAACCGAAACCTTGCCCTCAGAAATCCAATTCTTTATGTCTACATCCTCCTGGATCTCAATTGCAATTAAAGAGCCAGCCAAATCCCACTCAGCACTCACTGAAACGACCACCACCTCGCCCCGCTTCAAAGCGGTAGAGATAGTCGCATCCAACTGTTCAAGTGTCGGTTTCCTATCCACAACGCCCCGTGAAAACATCCAGAAAAGAACACTTAACAGGAGTAGTAGAATCAATGGCGCAATGGATAAATACAACTTATGTTTCACGAGACCGCCTCTTAGACAAAAACACCAGAATGGTAAGTGCAAAAAGTCCGCCAGCCAACCCTTGCGACACAACCCTAAGTACCTCACACGATATTCGAAAGAGCCTGACCTGTATACGTCTTGAGTCCGTGAGCCCCCGGCAATCATTGATTATCTTAATCAGCAAATCTGTCCCTCCAGGCATCGCGTGAGTCGTGTTTTTTCTCTGATCATTACAAAGCGAACCAGGCAGCAGACGTGGCTCAAACAGCGAATCAGATACGTCATTTAGCGTCGCTGACGTCACGATTTGTTCAGTCGATGACAACACATTAGCCTCTGGGATTGCAATATCGCTAAAATGGTTAGACTGCCAGCCCCCCCTAAAAATAATCCTTTGCAAATGGAAGGGTATCCAAACGCCCTGAGATGCCAGGTGAAAATTTTGGTTGTGGTACATGACCACGAGTTCGGATGAGTCATCAAATTCTGATAACCGCCTCATTAACGCGTAGTTATGAACTTTCGAAAACAAAAGTGAATGTTTCTTGTTTCGAAGATTCACACATGCGATTCCACCGTAAACAGATTCCTCAATCATCCAATCCTTATAGCCATCAATAACACTCAAAATCGAAGAAGCGTTCGTTTCCGTGCCTATCTTACACCGATCGGGCCATATGCCTGTACATTCCAAGATAAACTCCGTTTTCAGTCTGTCAAACGAAGGAATCCGTGAAACTGGAATCGACTTAAACTTATGATGCAGGCGTTTGTTTACCCAATACTCTTCTAAGCCATTGCCGTTAACGAATGTCTGGCAGAGCCTTGGATCATCTCGCCAATCAAGAGAACCCCAATAGTGTCCAATTTCCGCAAATCTGTGAGACCCCTTCAATGCGATATGCATATGCCATTTCCTGACTTCACCTGCGGGTGTTAAGAATGTCCGACCACAGCAGTCAGCGCTATAATCAATGGAATCGACTGCAGAATTTGCGATATGATACGCCGCCCGTATTTCCTCAACAATATCCGCAATGGTAGACTCAGTGAAACTGATGATCGCGAGAATTGCCATGGCTACTCGCCAGTAGTCACGCATCATGCGAATCGAGCCTGCGTTTGCGAATGATCAAAACAGTCCATATTGCGATTCCAATAGCAGTAGATCCTGCAAGTATCCAAACCAAAAAAGGCCTTCGAGTTGGTCTTCCGCTGACCGCTTGCCGAATTACAGCATCTAGATCTTTAGCTTCAAGTGGTATAGTGTAAACAGTGGGGTTTCCGCGAGAGCCTAATGAAAAGTCGGAAACCATTGTGCCAGGTCTCAGACTAAGATCAAAATCGCTATCTTTGCACTCATTGATCCTCCAATAGTCCACTTCGATTCTGTTTGTTACTAGAGGAGACGCAGTATTACCTGGTCCGAATTCTTCACAGTCAGATAGCCGTGGAAACCAAACTCCAGGCCAGGCCTCGATGAAATCTCGATTCACAAAACGAATTGACAACTCACCAGCATTTCCGAAAATTTCTCTTCGAACAACGGCAAGCTTTTTCTTGCTAATCCATATCTTGTCTTTGTACTGTCTATCAGGACCTGCTTCAACGCTTCCTTCAAACAAGACAAGTGGGTCCGCTTCATCATCTGTCAACGACGCTGAATACCGACCCTGCCTAAGCGCTGAAGGAAGTCCTAGATTGATATTGGCGGCGTTTAGCTGGGCATTTGAACAGATACTCTTTGGAAGAAATCCAATATTTACCAGTATCATGGTTTGGAACGTGTTTTGAGGGATGTCTGTCGCTGGCATTACAAGGCCCGTAATTTTATGTTGTTCTCGATAGGTATGACCATTAAAACTTCGTATATCACTCCTCGCAGATCGGGCTTTCTCAGGCAATGGCTTACCATCGCTAAGTCTTGCCTCAAGTTCCTTTGATGTCCCCAAGATCTTGAGGTGACGTTCAAGCCGACGGAATTCACCCTTTAGCTTGAATGTCTCTCTACCTTCTTTTATTTCAAGCTTGCCTAACTTCGCGATTGTATCCTGAACGGAATTCTGCATGAGCGAAGAAAATCGAAATTGAACTTCAAGCGACTGAATCGAATGCTGCCAATTATCGATACCCTGAATCGTATCGGCTAGCAGGTTGGTGTTTTCTTCGGCTCGTATTTCTCCAGTCGCAACGAATGCAGCAAAAACCAGAGCGGTTAGACCCGCAATTTTTGATAATTTCCCATGACTGACTGGTCGTTTGATAAACAAGAGCCAGTACCCGATAGATGCTACGAGCGAACCCGTCACAATTGCAATAACAATCTTCCACAAGATGAACATGATTTCCGTTCGTAACAGAATCGTCGCACCACTCCATCTCGAAAGAAACTGAGCCGTCTCCATCTCCTCGATTGTACCGGTAGTGCCGTCAATGTAGACGACCTTTTTGGGATTCACTTCAAATCGCAAAACGACAATATAGTGCCCTGCGGCCAAATTGTTCAATCCGGCCGAATCATTTAGATCCAAGTGCGCGATAAAGGGACAATTTATCAGCGGGATGTCCACGGGAGAACATTGTGCCATTTCTACATTGAGACCTCGTCTCTTCAGCACGGTACAAATATCATAAAGACTGGAACCATCTTCTCCCAACTCTAGCCCACTCTCAAGCTCCGCGTAATCAGTTCCGACTCCACTCATTCCAAGCATGACGAACGCGCAATTCAAACCGCAGTTGCGCTCTGATCGCCATACACCCGATTTGCCACTGCCGACAGCTTCCGCGATCCCCGACTGACTATTCTCGCCGGCCAAACGCAAACAGAGGCAATGCGAAACCAAAAAAAAAATCAGAAAGACCGTTTTGCTCATGACTCAACTCTCAAGTTATCCGAAGCGACCTTTTGAGTTGCGGCCGCCTGTTTATGTTCGACAGTTAAAGGAAAATTTCCACTAAGGAATTACCACTCCGGTCTCTTCGAGAAAAGCACACGGCGTGTAGCCAGAAAGGTATGTTCCACAATGATAGCCACAGGTGGTTGAACAGGTATAACTTGCAGCAGCAACTCTATACGTCAATCCCCCCGTCAATGTCCCTGACTGAGGACAAGTCTCCCAAAATTTTAATCCATTGAACCCACTTGGATTACAACCTCCGTAGGGGTCTAGCGAGTAGTCTGCACAACCGCTACCACGAATACCGTCGCCTTCCGCCGCAGTTATAGTGCGACCAACGTCCTGTCTAAGCGACAACCCAAATCCTGCGACTGAGGCGAATAGAACCGATACGCCCAAAACTCGTAAAAACATCTCAAATCTCCTAAGCAAGAAACTCTAAAATCTGCACTAAAACTGATCAGTGCTCCTCTTCGTGCCAGCAGCAAGACTGAGCACTCGGAATGCGTGTGAATATGGACAAAATGCAAGCCGGACTTCTGCCTTCGTGCTAGAAGCGAGACTCATTTGAAGAAAGCTGTAACCCTTTTCGAAGACGGAGGGAGGCACTTCGAAATCCACTGAAAGCAACGAGAGCCACTCGATATGATGTGAAGTAAGAAGAACCCTGTCAATTTTTGTCGAATCTGCGGAGCCAAGTGTTCGAGTCCAATTTGCAACAATCTCATCGCCTTTCGCCCGTGTGAAATTCTGATGATGACCTATTGCACTATTTTGGGGAGAATCAACACACCAATTCTTGTCCCAAAAACCATTCTCAGACTGTGTAGCAAACGCACGGAGGCTGACTACTTCAAGAAATTTGGCAAGACATTCACGGGTTGAAGGCTTGATCAATTTGACTTGATGATCAATTCCGTAGATTGCAGCAAGGGTGTACAATGCGTGCGTGCCTTGACAGCTGGACCCTTCGAAATTTTTGTCCATCAAAAATTTGGCAGCAATATCAAAGTCGAATTTCTGATCGAATCTATTTTTCCAGCCGGAAGCAGGGACCTGATACAATGCGTACGCAAGTAAACTCCATTCTATTTCACGGTCGAACGAAAAACTTGCTATGTCGTCATTCAGCAAATCAAGAACAGAAAGACTTCGACTTTTGTGATTCAAACTTGCGACCAAAGGAACTCCAATTTCCGCAAGAATAGACAGCAAATGTCCATCATGGTTTTGAGCGTGACTAACATTGGACGTTTGTGCACGCAGACCAAATCTCGTAAGGTGAAAACTGGATTTGCCTTCGAACCATTCTTCGTTCGAATTTATATCCGTGACTACGGACAGTAACGTCTCTCTGTCCTGAGCCAATTCGGAGCTTTCAGGAAATCTTAACGCATGAAGCACATCACTCAGCCGTGCGCCTCGATCTAATGAAAACAGTCGTCTTAGAGCGATCCTTTCAACGGCAGGCAGTTCAATTCGAGGAAAGGAACAAGAAATTCTTAGCGGAGCGATACTCCGCGATGCAGAACTTGTAAGGCCGGCGTGTTCAATCCGCACAGGGTCTTTGCATCCGAAACAAGCCAGGATCACAAAAGGATAGATAGCTACCGGAAGAGTCCAAACGGCATTCATAATCAAGTGGAGCTCCTTCCGCATCCGAGTCTGCTCTCTAATCTAAGCCAATTCCTGAAGAATCGATTATTGAATTCGAGTTGCAATGCCGTTCCGCCATCAAGCTCTTCGTCAATTACATCCCCAAACATTGGGTCTAGAGCCAGAAGAAAGGGTTTGACCGTACTGGGGTCACAATACGACTTTTGCATGTTTTCTTTTGAGAGTCTGGCACAACGGATCAGTGGCGGAGCATCATGAGGACGGGGGCATTGTTGGATTCCATCATTTTGAGAGGAGATTGACATAATTAGAGATTAAAGTTGTTTTCCAGCGTCCAAGTTGCGATTCGCATCGTCTACCCTATGGATGCCAAAAGTCTCGCGACGAACGTTAGGAAATTCGGGTTTGCACAATTATTTTCTCCTCGCCAGTTGGATTGGTTTATTTTCTTGGGTTTATTGACAGGCGGCTCGACACGATCGTCCAGGGGAATGAACACCTGTCCTCAAGAATCGTGAATTGCGTCTCGATGAGTTTCCGAAGCGATCTTCTGCTAAAGTGCTGAATGTGCCCTGGAGTGTTACCGAGGCTACTCCAGTACTTCCCTCTAGCAATGTTGAGAATTCGCCACAGGGGTTCTCTAGGTACGCTTATCAACACCCAATCCTTTGCGACGCGATCGATCTCGGCTAACGCCTTGTTCGGAGCGTCTAAGTGCTCCAGAACTTCACAGGCGATTACTAAGTCCATCGATTTCGTTTCAACAGGTAAGTCGTAGGCCGATCCAACCGCAAACGACAGATTTGGATACCTGATCCTTGCTGTTTCAACCTCTTTTGAGTCGATGTCGATACCGAGATAAGTGACATTTGACGGCACGATCGCTGCCGCTAAATCTCCTGGTCCGCAACCGACTTCCAAGACCGAACTGTACTCAATCTTACTAAGCAGGTCGCGAGTGCACGATAGGAAACCTCGCATCAGTATGCGATGAATTGGGTTCTTCGATCGATATTTGTCGAAGTAGTTTCCACCGATGAATGGTGTTGCTATTTGCTTGGATGTTGACGGTGTCATGGTTTGGGAGAAGTCACCCTGTCTGTTTGTTGGAGCTTTTCGATCAGCCGACGATTCTGTGAGATGAGATCGGCAAGCAATCCTGAGACCAAAACAATCGCAGACAACACTAACAGTGACGCTCCCAAGACGAGGGACTGCAAGTGGCCGTTGCCCTTTCCTATTGCGTAAAACAAGAGGAATCTCGCGATCGGAATCATGCCTATCATGGCCAGCATCGCACTCATCCATGTTAATGTCTTGAGAGGATGGAACATGAAGAAGACTCGCAGTAGCGTCGTTCCGGATCGAAAAACGAAGCTCGCTTTGGAACGGAACAGCCGCGACGGTCGTGTTGCTGGATTCGATTGGATCGAAATGAACTCCACCGCGAACCCTTTCTCAACGCATTGCACGAGCGACTCAATCGTGTAACTGTAGGTAGTCAGAATGTGCATTTGACGGGCACACTCCGCTGAATAGGCACGAAAGCCACTGACAGGGTCGGGGATCGGTTTGGAAACGATCCAGCTAACGATCGTGCGACCAAGCCAGTAAAGCCACCTTTTGGACCACCGATTCCGTCGATCCATTTCGGGATTTCGGTTGCCGATCACAACGTCAGCGCGGGCGTGCAAGATAGGCTTTACTAAGTCATGGATGAATCGACCAGGATACTGATGGTCGCCATCCGTGTTGACGATCACTGTTGCACCTTGACGCAGTGATTCCTCCAGACCAGTTGCAAACGCTACCGCAAGCCCTCGATTGACTCGATGCGTTACAACATGGTTGACACCTAGCTGCCTCGCTATATCGGATGTTCCGTCCTGGCTTCCATCGTCGATGACAAGCGTCTCAATGCAATCCACGCCGTCGATCGCTTTGGGGAGATCATCGAGCACCAATGGCAACGTACCCGCCTCGTTGAAGCACGGAATTTGAATGATAAGCTTGATCATCGATCCCTCGCAAGATTATCGGGTTGAGTGTTGAGTGTTGAGTGTTGAGTGTTGAGTGTTGAGTGTTGAGTGTTGAGTGTTGAGTGTTGAGTGTTGAGTGTTGAGTGTTGAGTGTTGAGTGTGAGGGTTGAGGGTTGAGGGTTGAGGGTTGAGGTGTGAGGTGTGAGGGTTGAGGTGTGAGGGTTGAGGGTTGAGGACTCGGCGCATTTGTGCCACCCACAGGCGGACCGTTTTTGGATTGACATCCAACTTATCTCCAATCTCACTCCAAGTGAAATCGGCCAGAAGCAGTTGTAAGACTTGCCGATGAGCATCTTCGGATAGCAGTTGCGAGAAGTGCTCCACTTCGTCGCGATGCTCGCACATGCATGCGGGATCTTCGGAAGTCGATTGACAGGTACATGCTCGAATGTCCAGCGATTTGATTGGAAGGGTGTGTCCGTCAAGATCGTGAGGGGTGCGCTTTGCTTTGTTGTTCCACCGGTAGGACATTCTTCGCTGGTTCGTCGTGATTTTGCCGAGGATCCTCACCAGATGTCCGCAGGAATGGAATTCAAACCCCTGATTGCGAACGTAGACAAGCATGAACTGGCAGATGGAGTCGTTGACGACCTGCTCCGAGTCGTATCCCGCTGGACTTGTTTGAAGACACGCAAACCACGTCGAAACGGGAACCAAGCATTTGTAAAGTGCCGCCTCTGCTATTTCCCTTTCAATTTTGCTAACACTGCATCTGCGGATTTGTTCAATCCATGCGAAAACGGTCGACTCGTCAAGCTCTTGGAAATGGGATTTGGGCGTCATGGCAAAATGAGCGAAAAAAGCAACAGGAAGAAAACTCAGCTCGAAGTGTAAGGGATGGGAAGTTGAACTGCAAGTTTTTCAACCGTTAATTATCCAATCGATTTTCGTTTAATCAAGCGTATCGGCAATTCAACCGCTCTTTAAGAATGCTCCGAAGGCCGAGTCCGCACGAAATGTATTTCCAAGGCCGATGAAATTAACTTTTTAAAAATTGGCTGAATTACACTTTTTACGATGTTGGTTCCCCGACCGTCGGTGTGCGTTTAAGTTGCTCCGAAATCTGTAAAAGGTTCGCGTTGATTTGGCGAAGCGTCGCACTGCGCGAATGATTAAGCAAAAAAACCGTGCAGAGGCCCGCAGTAACGAGTGACACAAACGATGCTGTTCCAATTACCATACTTACGGCCATGAGCTTGGCAAGGGCCAGGAAAGGTGTGTCCGGGTGTTCGAGGGTGCCCTCACCCTTTTCAATGAGCAGTTCTGCGATAATAGGAAACGTCAGTCCACCTAGGATGAAAATCGCTAAGGCTCCCAACGCCCCGATAATCCAGAGCGCGTTCGTTATCCGCGTCCATCGCGTTACTCGCCTCCTATCGGCTTCGATGATTCGATCGATCTGAGAGGTTGAAGTCTTAGACTGTGTGTTAAGGTCGAGACGCAATAAAGCGTCGCCAACGTCTTTGTCGTGCATAAAAATTCTCCTACGTGTAAATTTGTTAAAATGTCAATTCGATTTACATTCCAATATCCGGCGGAGTTGCGCCTTCGCGTAATGCACGCGCGAGCGTATTGTTCCCACCGGACATTCAACTATTTGACTGATTTCTTCATAACTCAGCTCCTCCAAAAACCGCAGCACAAGAGCTTCTCGCTGCAACGGTTCAAGTTGGTCGAGAGCTAGATGGATTCTCGCCACATCTTCTAAAGCGAATGAATCCTCCGTTGGTCCAGGGATGTTTTCAATATCGGGAGTGGCGACGGGTAGTCTTCTATTGCGACGGCAGTCGAGCATTGCCTTGCCATGAGCAATGCGATACAACCAAGTTCTAAATGCACCAGCATCCTGCAAGCGAGGCAATTGCCGCAGCACGTCGAGCCAGACCTCCTGTGATAGATCGTCCGCCTTATCAATGCCTACCACGAGTTTGCGAAGAAAGTATGTGAGTCGCGGTCCATAGCGATTAACAAGCTCGCGGTACGCAACTTCATCTCCCGTCTGGCACCGCAAGACCAGCAGTCTCTCTTTCAGCCTATCTTCTTGATCGGTCATTGGGTCTCTCGAGGGATGAATATAGTATGAGGTACAAAATTAAGGTTGCGCGCCGCTGAAATTCGTTCAAAAAATTCTGGCGAACTCTACTTTGTTTCCTGAAAATCGATTGCGACGCAAAACGATATTATTTGTGTCGACAAGTTTTCGATTAAATTCAGATTTGGCTTTGTCTCAAAAGTCGGTGTTGCAAAATGTGGCTTAGGTTTCCAGCCTGAGATTCCGTAGGTGAAATCCAACAGGCAAGATGCCTATGCCACTTTTTGAGACAAAGCGTAGACCTGACCGAACGAATTTGCATTGGCAGTCGACGCGGAGGCACTCGTCGCGAATGACATGTGACTCTCTCAAGAAGTAAGCAAAAGCGAGCATTTGCCGTGATGTTCTCGGCTGACAGCAATCTATATTACTACGGAGCCACCGATTCTGATTTTATCGATTGCCAAGTGCTTTGTAATAAGCCTTAATTGCTTCACTGAACTCAGGATCAAATTCGTCGCGACGACCCTCGACCGCGTCCTCAACGCGCTGATTTCTGAGTTTCCCCCAATCGCTGTTGGGCACTCGCGTTAACCCTGGCAAGTTGAACTCGCCCTGCTTTTCTAGACGAGAAAGGTTATTGCCAGGACGGCTAGCTCGCGATTGTTTCCCCTGAGACTCGTTGCGAGACCCTTTTTGCGA
>JAYVPE010000087.1:0-2657 GCA_043757575.1 Pirellula sp. | reverse complement strand
CTCAGTAACCTTGGCGAGAACCAAGGGTCAATGGGAGCAGGCTCGATTTGATATGCGCTCATTCGAGGGAGACACGGCGCAGCTCGTTTTCCGGTACGATACTCAAGGTCCCAATCCTGTCGGTACCGGCGATACAGGCTACGCCCTGATTGACGACATCCTCATCGGCATGAGATCCAGAGGCGAACACGTCGTCAACACGACAAGTGCGAGGACGTTTGAATCAACAAACCTTCGAGGTTCGGCTGGAGATTACCAAGTCGAAATCCGCAAGTCGGATGCATCAAAAACTACTTTTTTCGGAACAATTATACCCAAGGAACGTAACGACCGCGGTTCGTTTAGTACTTCGATCAATTTTCAAGCAGGGCTGGTGATTGCTGACAAGAGCATTATGGAGTTGAGCGACGGCGCAAACCGAGTTAAATTCCAATTTACGTATGACGGAACTTTTGGTTTCGGGAATAGCCCGATCGTCATATCAGCAACATCGGCGCCATGGCAGTTGGCTGCTGCGGTCCGCGATGCAATCAACACTATGTTCACGCAGAATCGGTTGAAGATTAGCGCTGCAAACAGCAACGGTGTTGATACTGGCTCGGCTGGAAAGAACTCCTTGATCAACCTAGCTGGCGACGTAGAGTTTATCCAAGGTGCAAATCTGTTTGGCCCCAATGGGATCCTGTTATTCAACGGTTTTGGTGATCAGAACGTTGCTCGAGACCAAGGGCAGTTCGTCGTTAATGCCAGCACCATTTCCGATTCGCGGGATTACGCGGTGTGGTCGGCACCAGCCGATTTGTACTATGCGGATGGTCGAGCCGCGCAACCGCTGTACAGCACTATCCCTCCAAGTGGTTTTTTCAATTTCTTCAGGGATTTCAATCCCAACTACGTAATTCCTCCTACCCTTGGCGGAGCTTATGTTCGCAAACTGCCAGTGCTCAACACCGTCGCGTTTGCAGTGACTTCAGGGTCGGTTGCCGAACGAGCTGGTTTGGCTCCTGGCATGGTTGTGGTGAATAATGTATTTGATTCGTCAGGGCTAGGTGGGCTTCATATTGAGGGCGAAAACCCATTTTGGCGAATTACGGCGAGTCCAGGTGCTAAGGACAGCAGTCAAACGGACAACGCTTGCGGAGACCATTCAGGCTCGTTCATACAGGACGGGGCTACGCTTACCATTGACTTCGGGAGGCAAAAAACTCAGTTCGAGTTTGAAGACATCGCCGGCGGTTCCCCGCCATCAACTTGCGTAGGAAGTGGGACCGTTGGGGGTAATGGCTGGAATCCAGATCGGATACCGATTTACTATCGCGTCGATACCGGCGCAACGTATCTTCGGTCGCCAACTACATCGTCTGGTTATGCAGCGGACGAAGTTGTAAAGGCCATTCGCGACTCCATAATGGGGAGCGTGCTGGTAACCAACGGCACGACGCAGAATATTCGCTCCTGGGTTGAGCCTCAGGCTGCCAGCATTCTTAATGTGGACCCAATACCGTCTATCTTTGCGCCTGCATCGATCATCGTGCAGGGGCCCCAAAACATTTCTCGTTCGGGCAACGCGGGCATACAAATCCAGCGTCTTGGAGAGTACACGGCTGCTCCGTTCCTTCGAGCCATTAACAACACCATCGTCGGCAATGACGGTCGTGCATCGTTTAATGCCCAAGCGATAGACAGCGCGAGCAACAACACGCTGGCTGGTGCCACGGAAACATGGCAAGGTACTGGTACAAACACTGCTCCATACGTCGTGGATGGTACTTTGACGCCTGATCCGCTATCCACGGGTTCTTCCGATGTCGATATCTACAAATTCTATTTAGAGGTCGGTGAACGGGTGTTGATCGATGTCGACACACAAGGTCCGCTTGATTCAGCACTCAAAGTTTTTGATTCTAAGGGGCGTGCCCAGATTGTCTCGATTGGACTCGATCCAACAACGGTGGACAACCAAGCGGCACCGGGCGAAACTGTGGGAGGCGCAGATCCGTACGTCGACTTCACCGCGACCGTAGCGGGTGTTTACTACGCTGCAGTGAGTGCGTCCGGAAACACAACCTACGATCCACTTTCGCTTGCGGATCGACGAAGAGGAGCTACAAGTGGTAACTACAACCTGAGCATCAAGGTGCTGAAGCCAGAGAGTTTTGTCATTACTGCGGAGGACTCATCTAGGTATGCAGATGGCGATACTTTTGTCATTGAGCAAGTGGCGGATTTTGCAGGTACAACGAATCGGGGAGTGACCTTTGAGTTCACGCGATCAGGCAATGTTACTGCTGGGAATATTCCCATTTATATTGGTCCTGAATATCGAGTTCCGGACATGGCCAGGGCGATCGCCGGTGCCATCAATTTCGCGGGCTTATTGAATACGCAGACGCTCAACAACGGAGCGTTTGGAACAGCAAGTCCATTGGCACCAGTTTCCGCAATTGCATTAGGTGGAATCAATGGACACAATCCAACATTGGACATTCCGGTAGCTACCCCGGTAGTTACCCCGCCAGTATTACCAGTGGATGTCGGAATCAACTCCGGCAACATTCGCGGTCCGGAGATTGAAGCTGGCTTGAATCGATTCCGAGGTGGTGGGGATAGAGGTTGGACCGACGACAGAAGTCCGTTTGATGTAAATCTTTTTGTCG
>JAYVPE010000086.1:0-2659 GCA_043757575.1 Pirellula sp. | reverse complement strand
CCCATCCTCGATAAGATGGTCAAGGAATTCGACATCAAACTCGCGATTCACAATCACGGACCAGAAGACAAAGGTTTCTTTCCGTCCCCGATCGACGTCATGCGGGCCGTCGAAAAATTTGACAAACGCATTGGTCTTTGCATCGACGTAGGCCACACCGCGCGCGCAGGCGTTGACCCTGCGGAGTCCATCCGCAAATATCATGAGCGTCTGTACGACGTCCACATCAAAGACATCTCCGCACTGGGCGACAAAAACACACCCATCGAAGGAGGACGGGGAATCCTCGATTCGAAATCGATCCTTGCTGCACTTTTGAAGATCAAGTACCAGGGCCTTGTTGGATTTGAATATGAAAAGGATGGCAAAGACCCAATCCCAGGACTCGCGGAATCGGTCGGCTATAGTAAAGGCTTGCTTGCCGGAATGAAGTAGCTCGTTCCACAGCCTACGGAGCGGATTTGAGTTTTTCCAGTAGGTAGTTCTGGACGGTCGCGTGTTTGACATCGGGTGCATCTGGATAGTAGAGTTCGCAGGATGCACCGCTGGCTATGCAATGCTCCTGCAGCTTGATACCAAAGTTGGAAGTGTGGGTGGGATCCTTTTGCTCCTGACCGAGGGCTGGAGGCGTTGAGTAGTAAAGGTAAACAGGTGGATCGTCGGGGGTGACCAGGGCATACGGAGAATACTCCGCGATCCAAGGCAAGATCGTCTCGCGTTTAGACAGAAATTCATTGAATTGCGAGAGCTTCATTGCGGGATCGCCCTTAAATCCAAAGGCGTGGCCGCCATAGCTGCTGTTCGGCGTCCAATCTTTCATCTGCTTGGGATCGAGTGTGGTTTGTGCACCGGTGACTGCGGCGCACAACAAACGAGTCGATTCGCGAGCGATAGGATCGTTGCTTTGAGGATCGGCTAAGTCCGGATGAAAGGCGAGCCAGAGGGACGAGCACGCGCCTGCCGAGCCACCGCTGGCGGCAATCCGCTGCTTGTCGATGTTCCATTCAGATGCCTTGCTTCGAACGAGTTGCAGCGCGCGAGCCGCATCACTCAGAGGCCCTTTTACGGGGGGAGATACACCGTCGGCAGTCGCTTCAGCAATGAAACGGTATTCGATCGATGCAACCGAAATTCCTTCCTTAAGCATCGTTGGAAGCATCGCGGACAGGCCGCTCAAACGCCCGCCTGCTTGCCAGCCACCACCGTGAATGAAAAATAGCAGTGGTGTCGGTTTGTCGGACTCTGCTTTCCAAAAATGAAGTATTTGTTTCGGGTGCGTTCCGTAGGCCACATCGTAATGCGTCGGATTGGGGATCGCGATTTCGTTCGCGCAACGCTTTGCTTCTTCATCACCAATTTCGCGTACAAAGATGTTTCGCCATCGAATCTCACCCCCATGTGTCTGAAGCAAGATGGGACCGTTGGCCGGGAGTGGCTTTGCGCGGTCCCAAAAATTCTCCATGACTGCTCCATCAACGACCAGTCGAGTGTTTAGCGTCACCCAAGTGCGAGCACCAATTTGGCGGATCTTGAGCGTGTTCCATTCACCAAACGGCTTATCGGAAACCATAAGCGGATCACGACCGAGCGTATTAGGTGTGTTATTGAACAGACCGCCCGAGCCCTGATGGGGTTTTCGATTCGGGTTCTTCGGATCGAAGAGCTGAGATTTGTCCCAAATCTGAACCTGAGGTGTTCCGCGAAGGTAAATGCCGCTATCAGCCTTGGCTACCGTCCTGTACTCGATCATCAATTCGATATCACCCAACTCTGCATCGGTTGTGGCATAAGGTCCGGTACCGATGTTGACGAGTTCGCCGTCCTCGACCCTCCAATGGTCCGCAAACTCTACCCGTTGCTTTTTGAGGTTCGCCTCCTTGTTTCCGTCAGTCAGTTTGGCTGACTTATGCGGGTCCCACCCGTACCAACCCGAAAGATCTTTGCCATTAAAAAGTGCGCGAAAGCCCTCCGGTGGTTTCAACTCAGCAGCTTGAACGTGAACCAGGCAAGCAGCCTGGAGAACCAATAAAGTCAAGAACGTGAATTTAAGCATCGTATCCTCAATGTTTCCGTGAGTTATTTACAGAAGGTCGTATTGGTTTCCAGCCTGTCATTTTCAATACCGAACAGGGCAGCCGTGCGATTTATGCAAATTTAAACCAAAATCTCATCGATCGCCTTTCCGTGATCAATGTCCAGTCGTTTGCGGCCTGGGATTTCGAGTTTACGCGAATCAAGACCTAATTGTTTTAGGATAGTCGCGTGAATGTCCGTTACGTAATGCCGGTTCTCCACCGCATGGAATCCAATCTCATCTGTAGCGCCATGCACCATGCCTCCCTTGACTCCACCTCCTGCCATCCAGACCGAAAAGCCGAAAATATGATGGTCGCGGCCATCGGATCCCTGCGTCCCTGGCGTTCGGCCAAACTCACTTGCAAAAACAACGAGCGTTGAATCGAGCAATCCTCGCTGCTTGAGATCCTTGAGGAGTCCAGCGATCGGTTTGTCTACCGATCGAAAGTTCTTTTCATGATTGGCCCTGAGACCGCTATGTGCGTCCCATGCGCCAGCACCGCCAGCACCATGTTGCACTTGGATGAATCTCACGCCTCGTTCCACGAGCCGACGCGTTGCCAACATTTGCATTCCAAACTCT
>JAYVPE010000085.1:0-2660 GCA_043757575.1 Pirellula sp. | reverse complement strand
CAAGGCGAGGCCGCAAGAAGAAAGATTAAACAGCGGCAGAACCAACAGCGGTACAGATCCGCTTTCGGTTCTCGGGATCGTTCGGCGTTACACCGAGTCGTATGTGACCAAGCACTTCACTAGTTTGAGTGCTCAGGTCGAGAGTACCCTGGTTCGGTTGGATTGCCCGCAGTGTTCCGGTGCTAGACGATCGGCTTGGCTGGACAAGACGAGCAAGCTGATCGAACGGGAAGTGCTCAAGGCCAAGATCGAGAAGGACGTGGGAATTCAAGCCGCAGGTGCAGGCGTGCTTCACACTTGGAACCAACGGTTGGGGCATCATCCCCACATCCATTTCGTAGTACCGGGTAACGGTCCGAGCATCGACGGAACGAAATGGATTGATTGCCGGATGACGAAAGGTTCGCGAGCCAAACCATCAAAGCCGTTCTTGGTAGACAACAAAGTGCTTGGCGATGAGTTGGTGCTGAAGTATTTAACCCGGTACATGACCGGCGGCCCGATATCGAACAAACGGATAATCGAGGAGAAGGATGGCCGCATATACTATTGGGTGCGGAACAAGAACAAGAGCAGCTGCCGAGAGCGATTCTCATTGCCAGGAGCTACGTTTGTGCAGCAATGGTGTTTGCATATCTTGCCCAAGGAGTTCACACGCAGCCGGTTTTTTGGAGTTTGGAGCAACACGAAGCGAAAGTCATATCAAGCAAATGTCGCAAGGCTTCTTGAGTCACGCCGCAATGCCGCGTCGCCAGAGTCATTGATTAGTTCAGTCAATTGCTTAAGCAAGCCCGAGAAGCCTGAGAACGAGAAACAAAAGTGTCCATGTTGCGTCGGGGAGCTAGTGATGGTATCGCAAAAGGAGCGTCCCAAATGGAGCGAGTTGTTCTATGGTCCAGCGCACCCGTGGTGGTACGAGTGGACAAGTCACAGCACGGGGCTTGTCTCGCCAAAACTGCGGTGTGCACGATGGACAGGAAGTCACAACAGAGAAAAGCAAAAGATTCGGTCCCGTCCCCAGTAGCGAGCAGAGCAGTGTTCGCAGTAATATAGACAGCAGCGGAGACGAAGCGGCTCAGCCCAACGCACAATCTATCCCTCCGTTCCGCTTCGCTCCAGTTGGGATAGATTGTTATTCGTTCGTTTTAAAGATACTGGATGTCGCGACTACTATGAATCACACGCGCGATCTCAGTCCCTTCGCTTAGTCGCCGAAAGAAGATGACGTACTTTCCAAATGTAAATGAACGGCATCCCTGAATTCCAAAGTCGGTCCGATACTCACCTACGTCAGGATGACGGTCAAGCATCTCAAAAACATCTTGAATTCCATCAATCCATTTGGACGCCGCTAATTCGTTGAATGATCTGATCCCTGCTGCAATCACAACCAAATCGTCCTTCGCAATTAGCGAGATCGAAATCATTTACTGATTTCCAATAAACGATCGGAGGTCTTTAAATACATCGTCGATGCTCAGCCCTAAACCACGATCCAGTTCATCGAATCCTTTTTCCACTTCGATCTTCAACGTCTCGCGTGCCTGCAGCATTCGGAGTCCTTCGGCGAGAACATCTTCCTCCGACAAAAAACGCCTAGAATCGACGAGCCGCCTTACGAATGGACCAAAATCACTTGGAATTTGAATTGTCATGAAAATCTCCCTATGTCGAACACCATTGTACCCGAATGAGACCGATGCCGCTACAATGCGATCCATAACAAAAAAATTGCAGCGAAGTACTCGATCGGCCGTTTTTGTCAGGAAAGGTGTCAGGAACGAATGGCACTTAATCGACGTAAAGTTATAGCCTAAAAGAGTTTAACCAATATTGACATAAAGCGGCCCCACATGCGATGTGTTTGAGAATCTTACCCCTCACCCACAAGGCATGGAGGCCTATTCGATGTTTGACTCATTTCGATTTCGTGTTGCGGCGGCTCGTGAAAGCAACCAACTTTTCTTCGCCGCCCTGATCCCGGCTGAGCGTATCTCATCCATGTTCGGGGAAGCAAGTGCGATCCTTGATTCTGCGAGAGTATACACGACTGCCGTCACGGTTTGGACACTTTTGTCGCAGGTTCTCAGTTCCGACCACGGATGCGTCAGCGCCGTAGCCAAGCTCATTGCGTTTCGTGCGTCTAACCATCAATCCATTCCTTCGTCGGAGACAGGAGCCTATTGCATCGCACGGGACAAGCTTGACGAAGGTGCAATGCAACGGACTCTATGTCAAACTGGCGTTGCGATTGAGGAGGCAGCTCCCGACCAGTGGCTCTGGTTGGGTCATCGTGTCATCACGGGAGATGGAACAACAGTTACCATGCCCGATACGCCTGCGAATCAAAAAGCGTATCCTCAACTCACAGCGCAGAAGAAGGGTTGTGGGTTTCCTCTGATGCGAATGGTTGTGCTGTTCGCGCTCTCCACTGGTGTCGTACTTCAAATGGCGACGGGACAGTACAAGGGCAAGTTGACCGCTGAGGTAAGTTTGTTCCGCACGATTGACGAAATCATTCAGGAGACCGACGTTTTCCTTGCAGATCGAGCCTATTCGAGTTGGTTCGATATTGCGAGATTGTCCAAGCGAGGAGCACACATAGTGGTGCGAAAGCACCAGATGCGAAAGACGGATTTTCGAAAAGGAAAGCGTCTTGG